>CAXIDD010000505.1:0-4264 GCA_964021975.1 uncultured Saprospirales bacterium
GCAAGCTAATGTTTGTTTGGATAGTATTGGCATAAACTACCAAATCCAGCACTGTTATTTGATCTGCAATTAGGTTTTGTATACTCTTTCTAGATTGCTGTGCTCGGATAAAAACTACTTTTTGCCCCTGAGCTAAACTAGCAAAAGCCTCCGCTACCTGTTTGGGGTGGCCATTTCCAGCAAAGTCGGCACTTTTTCCAAACTCTTTAAGTGCATTTAAAGTCCCTAGTCCAATTGTAGCAATTGGGGTGTTAACCTTTTTTTGCAAAGACATCATTTGCCGAAAGAAAAACCGAACCCCATTTGGACTATAAAAAAACAACCAATCGGCAGTAGGTAATTGATGAAACTGGACTGGCGTGAACTCCAATAAGGATTGGGCATCCAGGACCAAGTCATTTTCTTTTGCAAAGGCATGGAAAGGACTACTTGGATCAAGTGTTCGACTAATGAATAATCTTTTAGCAGGCATTGGTTAGGCTTTAATTTTTTAAAGCCTCAATGACTTGCTCTGCCAATTCGAAGTACGTACTAGAGGAAAGTTTAACTCTTTTCACCGGGCCATCCCAACTGGACGCATGAGCTGCCCAAACATGATAATTTCCACTATGATCTCTTGTACAATAGGCCCCCAGGGGCATATGACAACCACCATCGAGTAATTGTAGGATTTTTCGCTCTACATTAGTGACCCTTGCCACATCATTGTGGTGAATTTGTTTAAGGATTCTACGTGTAGCTAGGTCTTCCGTTTTGGTTTGGTAACAGAGCACGCCCTGAGCTGGTGCGGGAACAAACTCCTCGGGATTAAAGGAGAACAATTCAAATTCATCCATATCCATTTCTAGGCGTTTCAAACCTGCTGCAGCCAATAATATAGCATCAAATTGGCCATCCTGTAGTTTTTTTAATCGAGTAGGTACGTTGCCTCGGATGTCTTTTAATTGGATATCTGGCCGGTAGTCAAGCATTTGTGCTTTTCGCCGGGCAGACGAAGTACCAATAACTGCACCTTGTTTAAACTGGAACAACTGTGTCTTGTCTACACTTGATTTATTTATGACCAGCCAATCCGCGGGATCTTCTCGATAAGATACTGCGGTCAGAGAAAGTCCTTCTGGCTGGCTAGTGGGCATATCTTTCATAGAATGCACGGCCATATCTATCTCTCCAGCTAATAAAGCGGTTTCGATTTCTTTAGTAAAGAAACCTTTCCCTTCAATTTTATCGAAGCTTAGGTGTTGAATTTTATCTCCTTTGGTTTTAATAATCACCAACTCAGAGTCTACTCCAAGGTCTTTAAGTAACTGCTGTGTAAACTTTGCCTGCCATAAAGCCAACATACTTCCTCGTGTTCCTATTTTTATCTTCTGCTCCACAGATTGATCTTTTATTAAAAAATACAAAGATAGGGGCTGTTAGGAAAAAGAAAAATTTATATTAAAAACTTGATCTTTTTTTACCTTTGCGTTATGGAAATAACCGTAAGAGCGATTGCACAACTTGTAAATGGCGTAATTGTAGGAGATCCGGAGCTTAAGATCAATAGACCTAGTCGAATTGAAGAAGGCGGTGAAGGAAGTATCTCATTTTTTGGAAATTCAAAGTATGAATCATTTGTCTATACGACAGATGCTTCGGCTTTATTAGTTGCCAAAGATTTTGAGCCTAAAGCACCTGTTCAATCTACTTTGATCAAAGTAGAGGATGTTTATGCTGCGATTGCGCTCTTATTAGAATCTTTTGGAGAGCAGGAACAAATCAACGAAGGAATAGCCGATCATGCTGCTATTGATTCCACTGCAGTACTTGGTACAGGATTGAGTGTAGGTGCTTTTACTTCAGTTGGTGCAGATTCCGTTATCGGAGATAACTGTGTTATTCATACGCAGGTTTTTATTGGTAAAAAGGTGAAAATTGGCCAATCAGTAACGCTTTTTCCGGGTGTGAAAATCATGGATGACTGTGAGATTGGTGATCATTGTGTGATTCACGCCAATGTAGTTATAGGTAGTGATGGCTTTGGTTTTGCGCCGCAACCAGATGGTAGTTTCAAGAAAATTCCTCAATTGGGCAATGTTATTGTTGAAGAGCGGGTTGAAATTGGTGCGAACACGACCATTGATCGAGGCAGTATAGGTTCGACAATCATTCGGAAAGGGGCTAAATTAGACAACCTCATTCAGGTAGCCCATAACGTTGAAATTGGCGAAAATACCGTTATCGCTGCTCAAACTGGTATTGCAGGTAGTACTCGAATCGGTAAAAACTGTATGATTGGAGGCCAGGTTGGTTTTGCAGGCCACATTCAAATTGCTGATGGTACACAAATTCAAGCCCAAAGTGGTATTATGTCTACTGTGAAAAAGCCAGGGACCGCACTCTTTGGTTATCCTGCTTTTGGGTATCGCGACTATTTGAAATCTTATGCCTTGTTCCGAAGACTTCCCCAAATTAGTGACCGGATCAGGCGTTTGGAGGCCATGCTTAAGGAGCAATCCAATAAAAAGGCTTAATTTTTTTATCAGCTCCCTGATTCGATTCCAGCCCGTATTGTCGATTTTTTGTTTATTTTTATCTAGTTTTGCGAAGTTTAAAAACTTGGATGAAAATCTAAGCAGCTATTTGAATTGATTCAAATCAGTTTTGTTGCTTACCCAATTTTGTCTAAGTACTTACTTGGATACTAAAAGCGTCTATTAGCTCAAAGCTTATTAAGTAATGAACCAACATACCATTCAGAAAAGCATATCCGTCAGTGGAGTCGGGTTACATACTGGAGAGCAAGTCACACTTACTTTTCAGCCTGCACCAGTTAACCATGGCTATAAATTTAAACGGGTAGATTTAGAGAATCAACCCATTGTTAATGCTGATGTAAATCGGGTCGTCTCAACCCAGCGAGGCACCACAATTCAATCTGGGGAAGCCATTGTGAATACCGTAGAGCATGTATTGTCCGCATTAGCAGGCCTTAAGGTGGACAATGTTCTTATGGATATTGATGGTGCTGAGGTGCCAATCATGGATGGTAGTGCCATGCCTTTTGTAGCAGCCTTATTAGAAGGCGGATTAGAAGAACAAGACGCTCCTAGAGAATATTTTGAAATAGAGGAGCCGATTACCTATCGGGATGAAGAGACTGGTGTCGAAATGACTGCTTTGCCAGCAGATAATTTTGAGATCATCACCATGATTGATTTCAACTCGAAAATACTCGGACAACAATATGCTAGTCTGAATGAATTAGAGGATTATGCAGAGGCGATTGCGCCTTGCCGGACTTTTGTATTCGTACGAGAGATCGAAATGCTAATGAAACAGGACCTTATTAAAGGTGGAGATTTAGATAATGCAATTGTGATTGCAGATCAGCCTGTAGAACAGGAAAAGTTAGATGATTTAGCTCGTCGTTTAGGTAAACCATCTGTACAGGTGGAGCAAGAGGGCGTATTAAATACGATCAAGCTTAAATACCGAAACGAACCTGCTCGTCACAAACTACTAGATGTTATTGGAGATACGGCTTTATTGGGTAAACCAATTAAAGGTCGGATTTTAGCAACTAAGCCCGGACATACCTCAAATGTTGAGTTTACGAAATTACTCAAAAAACATTATCTTGAGCGTAAGAAGTTAAAAGGAAAACCTAAATACGACCCTAATCAAACACCTGTTTTTGATTCTGTTCGAATTGCAGAATGGCTGCCACACCGTTACCCATTCTTGCTAATTGATAAGATCACTGAATTATCAGAAAAGCACGTGGTTGGTGTCAAAAATGTCACTTTTAACGAAGGGTTTTTTCAAGGTCATTTCCCTAATAATCCGGTAATGCCAGGTGTATTGCAGATTGAAGCTTTAGCACAAACCGGAGGTATTTTAGCACTCTCTACTGTAGAGGATCCTGGAAATTGGGATACTTATTTTATTAAAATAGACAATACTAAGTTTAAGTATAAAGTTGTACCTGGAGATACGCTAATCCTGAAAATGGAATTATTAGCGCCCATTCGTAGGGGCATCTGCCAAATGCAGGGCACCGCTTATGTAGGTAATCGAATCGTTTCCGAAGGGGAATTGACTGCACAAATTGTTAAGCGATCGTAAAATGAAGCAGCAAAGCTATATACATCCGGATGCGATTATCGGTGAAAATGTAACCATTAGTCCATTTTGCTATATCGATCAGGATGTCGTTATTGGGGATGGTACCTGGCTAGGACCGAACGTAACCCTTTTTTCTGGGGCCCGCATTGGGAAA
>CAXIDD010000506.1:0-4245 GCA_964021975.1 uncultured Saprospirales bacterium
AAAAAAGCCTTCACTACAATACTGTGTTTTCTTCTGTTCCTTTCTTTAGCATTCTCACAAAAAGGCAACAGACGTAATGAGATTATCAAAAAACGAGTTGAATACTTAATCCCTAGATTAGATCTTACTATTGAAGAATCACAGGCTTTCTGGCCTTTGTATAATGAGTATCAGAAAAAAAAATCAGAACTCTCCAGGACAATCGGAGAAAGATTTGGAGATTATAAAAAAGAAGCTCCTCGGACGGAGGAAGAATACCGAAAAGCCTTAGCTGGTATGATGGAAAATAAAATCAAACAAAACGAACTTATTACAACGTATAATGCTAAATACCTGGAAGTTTTGACTCCAGAAAAGGTATACCATCTTTATAAATATGAAGAGCAATTCAATAAATATTTGCTAAAACAACTCAAAGGGAATAACAAAAAAGGGGGCAAGCCTTAAATAGTTAGAGACGCTAAATCTTAGAACTTCAACAAGTGAATTTGGGGCTCCATTAGAAAGCTTAAAATAACTGCATAATTTAAATCAAAAGTAAAATGACTTTTATAAAAAAGCCTTTAGCACTAGTATTCCTTCAATTGGTTTTGTTTAATCTATCCTTAGATGGACAAACAAGTTTAAACCTTAGTGATTGGGGCGTACTCGATCCTTGGGAAAGCACCTGCGAGTCGACGGAGCTAAGTAAGGCAGAAGAAAAATTGTATCAAAATATATGTTCGAAGGCTTTTACCTGGTTTACTGGTACGATAGAACAAGCTCACTATGAGCCCATAGGAGAGTTAGCTAACTATTTTGGGTTTGCAAGGTTGAGAAATGAAATTCGGGAAACTTCTAATGACCCTCTAGCAGATGAAAACCTGAGAGGAACCTCTTGGCTTGTAGTACTTGAAAACCTCGATAGTACACAAAGAGGTATGCTTTATAATGCAGCTAAAGAACAAGAAATTGCATTTTTTGGATTTCTAGAAAAACGTGTAGAATTAATTGACCTGCTTTATGGTTTGAAAGATGATGAAACGGTCAATTTACCTGATGCCGTTAATCTTATTCAAGCTATGGGGGAGTATGAAGCAGAAATCTCAATAATATCTGCAGAGGCATTTGGGAAAGTATCTTTGAATTTAACGACTGATCAAAAAGAATTCTTTGCTAATATCAGGCAAGGAAACCTGATCGTTAAAAACCTCAAAGGCAATGGACCTTATGCCTTTGAAGTTTCGGATGAACTTAAAGCCCTAAGTTCAAATCAAGAAGATTTAATAACCGAGACAGCAAGTAAGTTTTTATCCTATGAAACGGGTGAGCTGGAAGATGCCATCTATCTCCCACCTGGGAAAATTGGTAACTACTTTGGTTTTGCGTCCTATAGATACGAAGAAAGAGCTAGCGTAAGCCGAAGTCAAGCTGCAGATTTATTGCTTGGAGTCCTTTCAGATCAGCAGAAAGAGCTATTAAAATGTTTGACTACTCAAGTATATGATTTCGAACAGAGTTACATTAATTCTCGGGCAGAATTAATTACGGATCTCTATCCTCTAAAATCAGGTGTAGAAGTACAGGACTCTTCGATAGTTAGCAATTACCTTGTCGGGGCAATTGATGAAGGAAAGATGGGAGTAGTGCAAGCTATCTATTTCAATTACCTGGGGCGTTTATTGAGTGAGGCTCAAATAAGCGAATTAAAAACAAAAAGAGTAAATACAGGAAGTATTCCAACTGCGGTGAATGAAGCACAAGCATCTGTAATTAAAATAGGAAATAACTTTCCAAATCCTTTCCGAAGTAATACCACCATAATTTATGAACTTCATCAGCCTGCTGATGTACGCCTTAAAATTTATAATATGCAAGGACAAAAGGTAGCTGAATTGATGGAGGGGTATCAAAATACAGGAATCCATGAAATACAATGGGATGCCAAAAATTATGTGGCTGGTACTTATATTTGTGTTTTTCAACTTGACAATAACTTTTCCGTCATAAGACGGGCTTTTAAAAAGTTGAATAAGATATAATATTACGCCCTTTTGTGAACTCTAAATGAGCTTGCAAAAGGGCGTGAGTTTTTTGGATAAATGACTTCTTAAAAGCTTATTTAAAACGCTTACCATGTTTCATCACCATGTCTACATTGTAGATTAAATTAATGTGTTTGAGGACATCGCCTTTCACCGCAATAATGTCTGCATATTTACCAACAGAAACGGTGCCAACTTCTTCACTAACACCCATCATGACCGAAGGCCAGTAAGTAGCTGCTTTAATTGTATACATAGGGTCGATATCCATTTCATTGACCCAGACATCTAGCTCATTCCAGGTAGACTGACAATGGAAGGTTAATGGAATACCACTGTCGGTCCCAACCATTAAAGTAACGCCAGCATCTCGGAGTTGATCAATTTTAGTTTTTAAAGTAGGTTTACGCATGGGCGTCAACTGATAATAAGGCAGCTCTCCAGGTTTTAAGATAGACTGCTTGATGTCTGCAATAATATCCGCGGGTAAATCGAGCTTCCAGCAATCATTATCTAGCACTTCGGGGTTATCCCGGATGTACAAATAATTGTTAAGTACCGAAACAGTTGGCGTCCAAAACAAAGGACCTTTATTCATCTGAGCTGTACGCTCTTTGATCATTTCAAGAATGTCTGCGGGAAATTCTGGTGCACTGGATAGACCAGTATGCTCAAAGCAGTCTACGCCCGCTAACAAACCACGGCGAATTTCTTCAGGTCGGTGTGAATGGGCCACTACCGTCAAGTTCCGTTTATGTGCTTGATCCACTATGGCTTTTACTTCATCCATGGTCATTTGGTCTTGATCAATCAGTTTGACACAATCTACTCCTGCATCGGCTAAACGGTTGACCTTGGCCCGAGCGTCTGAGACTCCATTAATGCCCCAACGGAAAGCTTCTGTGCCTGGATAAGGCTTATGTTGTAAAAATGGCCCAGACATATACATCGTTGGCCCTGGTAAAGTCCCAGCATTGATTTGGTCACGTACCCGAATACTAGCGTCTAATGGAGCCCCCAAATCTCTTGCACTGGTGACACCTGCCATCAGTAGTTGGTGGGCAGAGGCTGGCATAACTACTTTTTCAAACCTTGAAATATAAGCCGTGTCCCAATGTGCATAATCACTGTGTCCGTTAATCATCAAATGAACGTGCATATCCCATAATCCAGGAAGTACGCTCATGCCTTCTGTTGAAATAACCTCAGCTTCTGCTGGAATCTCTAGTTGACCAACGGTCCCAATAGCTGTTATTTTCTCGTTCTCTACCAGAATGACAGAGTTTTGGATTGGGATACCACCATAACCATCAATTAGGGTGCCGCCAACTAAGGCTTTAAGGTTACTGGATTGGCCAAATAGACAAATAGGTAAGCAACAAAGCAGGAAATATAATTTTTTCATTAATCCGAATTTTAGCTTAAATTAAGAACTTCCACACTTTAGTCGAGCTCAGGATTAACTATTTTCTACATAATTCTTTATTTTGCACAAAAAAGTAAGAGTTAGAAGATAAATATCCGACTTAGAGGAAGTTATTTTGAGTTTTAGCAAGGCATTTTTTGAAGGCACAGTTTATTCTATGGCTGAAAAAAATAACCTACCTTCAACAAGGAGACATAACTAAAGCTCAAAAAAACGAGTATAAATAGATAAATTATTTTTTAACCATTGCTAAGCACGCGAATCAGGCGATTCGTGCGTTTTCTAAGCATTACTGACCTCTTAGAGGTAAGTAAATTAAGCGATATTCTGCTAAGTCTAGACCAATCTTTAAATAGTCCGTCTAAATCGTAAGAGTATCCCATGAACCGATTGAAGTTAACATCCTGTTGGGAAAATTACATTCCACTTCCAGCTTTCTGATACCTTCAGATTCGGTGCCATGACGTTGATGTACAAATTCATCTAAGAGCTTGTTCTTAATTTGCTCTTACATCTGTTGTACCCGGATAAAATTCAAGGGAAAATGAGGAAAAATCCTTTTAAGTTGATGAAGTATTTATTAAAACTAAGTAGTATTCTAGGGATATTACTTTTATGGTGTATGCCGGTGTCTATCCTAGCGCAACCAATGACGGTCAACGATACTGCCAGGGTAGATTGTGGCACTACTGCTGCTTATAATTTATGGATAGATAATAAGCAGTTGGCGCTTTCTTTCCAATTTCCGGGAAGTCGCCTGGAAGCTACACCTCCCATTACGACTAACTTTAGTTT
>CAXIDD010000507.1:0-4233 GCA_964021975.1 uncultured Saprospirales bacterium
GATCTCTAAGGTTGGAAGGTCATTTCCTTCAATCTTAAGGACGGCCAAGTCTGTTTTCGGATTAGTGCCGATCACTTTTGCACGGAGTTTGCGATTGTCGTAAAGCGTTACTTGAACTTCACTTGCGTTTTCAACTACGTGATTATTGGTGATAATGTAACCATCTGCAGTATAAATCACCCCAGAGCCAGAACCTTGACGTGGGCGCATTGGATTGCGACCGCCTTCATCTCCAAAGAAAAAGCGAAAGGGGTTGCCTTCGTCCATACTTCCAGTAGACTGAAAGGTAGAAGAAATATGTACGACGGCTGCATCGCTTTTTTGGCAGAAGCACTGAAGCTACCGGGTGTCTCTCCACTTGGTAATGCAGCAGTTGTATTGTTTTTAACGGTTTGAGCATTGTTATTTGAAACCGTTTGAATGGTATCGGTGCCTGGATTCATTAAATAAACACCTCCCAGCGCAATTAAACCTCCTAGAACACCAGCAAAAACAAGCGAAATTATTTTTTTCATAGCAATTAAATGTTTTAGAAACTTAAACGTTGAATAACTTTGGGTTTTATTTTATGTGTGCCTAAAGCAAATTCGCATTATGAAAACTGAAAAATAATTTTTATTGTTACAAGACTAAAATTGTTTAACAGTAAATTAACAGGCCCAAAGAAATTAAGGTATTTTGTCGAAAAAATTAGGAACTTTGGCAGAAGCGCAAAAATTCCTATTCACCAGTTGACAGATAGATGTCGGCTAAAGAAATATGAAACAACCTTCTAAGTCTTTTCCAATAGATTACCATGATTTTCTCCGGCCTGAGCAGGAGCTAGAGCGGCAGTTCTTGCGAGACCCTGTATTTTTGGCAGGCTTAAATTGGGGGACGCCACGTTTTGGTCATCCGGAGGGACAGATTTATAAACATATCCGGGAAGTCTTGGATAATATTGATCGACTAGGTCCTGATTTCCCCTACCGATATCAATTGCGGATTATTGCCTTTGTACACGATACTTTTAAGTATTTGGAAGATAAAAGTTACCCTAGAGATTGGTCCAAGCATCATTCTGTTTATGCCCGCAACTTCCTAGCAAAATATACGGATGATCCTGCCATGCTGATTGTTGCAGAATTACATGATGAGGCTTTTCATTGTTGGTGTTTGAAGTATTTACACAATCAGGAAGAACTTTATGAGAAACGCCTCAGAAAACTGCTAAAAAGATTAGGTAGTCATTTGCAACTATATTATCTTTTTTTCAAATGTGACACCCTCACTGGTGACAAAAACCTTACCCCTCTCAAGTGGTTTGAGGCCAATATCCCAAATATAGAACTCCTCGACTTTTAAGCTTCAGATTTAAATCAAGGCATCAAAAACAGCGTTTAGTAGCACTAAATGATTATTTTTATACCGAAGTGCTAGATCTAAAGCTGGTTTTATAGCCCAATAAGTTGTTTTTTTAACCACTTGCTTTTCAAAAAAACAGTTTTTTTTTGATCTTGGGGAACTTCTTTATGATAGATTAAGTTATTTCCGTGAGTTTGATTAATAGAGATGAGGATACTTACATATAGAGCTTTTCCGCTCTGAAGTAAAATCATTTTTGAATTTTCCCGGAAGGGATTCATTTACAAATTCCGGATATTATGATGGTAATGGCAAGAGAGAAAGATCAAAAGTATTATGACCAGGTGTTTGACAAGGAGCTGCTTCCACAATTGGATGCACTATACACCTTTGCCTACCATCTAACCTACAATGAAGAGGATGCGAATGATTTGGTTCAAGAAGCTTACTTTAAGGCTTACAAGTCCATTCATCGTTATCAGGAAGGTACGAATGCGAAGGCATGGTTGTTTAGAATACTCCGAAACATCTTCATCAATGAATACCGCAAGAAGGTCAATCGACCAACGAAGGTAGACTATGAAGAGGTCATTAATTATCACGTAGAAGAAGATACCAATTACTCCAGCTACATGGATCTCCGGGAGGAGATGTTCCAGGGTATGATTGGAGATGAAGTCACTATGGCTATCAATGCTTTGCCAGTAGACTTTAGAGTCGTTATCTTATTGTGTGATATTGAAGATTTTAAGTACGAGGAAATTTCATCCATTTTGGATATCCCTATTGGGACTGTTCGGTCTAGATTGCACCGTGCCCGGAATTTGTTAAAAGAGAAATTAAGCGCGTACGCGGCCTCCTTAGGCTATAAGGATAAGCGTTCATAATTTTATTTTTAACCTTGGGCTAGCCGATACTCGGTCTTTACCAATAGTATTCGAATTATGATGCGTACAACTAGAAATATCTTATTGAATTGATAATGTCCATCGGCATGCAACGATCTCGTTGTATGCCGATTGTACGTTAAATATAAGGAATAAGAATCAGGTAGTAGCACATAATTAATGCTGGCTTAAAATTTTTAAATCATGGGAGATAATAATTATCAGGACTTAGTCGAAAAAGTGACTATGTACTTAGACAATGAGCTAAGTGAGCGGGATGAAAGAGAGTTGTTGATTCAAATTCAATCCAACCCCCAATACCTCAAACTACTCAGTCAAGAAAAATCTTTTAGGGAGTTCATTAAAAGTAAAATACACCGTCGTAAACCATCCCCAGCCCTTATCCAATCGATTAAAGAAAAAATTCGCGTTTCACCTCCAGTTTAGCGCATATTTAAACGCCAACCAACTTAGGGTCTTTTTGCCATTCATCAAACCACGTCAAAAAGACCCTTCTACCTTCTAAGTCATCCAATTCCTGCTCCACTGAACTGTCCTTTTTTCAATTTGTATAAGAAAAGGATTACTTTAGTATAGGCTAAATAACAATTTAGCTTTTAAATCTCTTGCCTATGAAAAGGATTACTTGGATCATATTACTCTGGGGCTTTGCCCTCCCTTTATTAAAAGCACAATCCAATTGGCGTATTAATAAAGAATTTGGCCAGGCACTCCAGTTGTTAAATGCGGAGGTAATGCCTCCTCTTGATGGAGCCTATAAAACTTACAATCCTGCTCGGAATAACACTCAGAATTGTCAATGGGCGCTGCGCTCACGTAAAGAGCGATTAGAAATTCGCTATTTAGCAACCCCATTAAGTGCTCAAAAACACACCCGGAAATATCCCGCCATTGCGGCCCACAGATTGGCCATGCATATTTGTAGCAACGAAGAAGATGCCATCATTACCGCTCGTGATTTAAGTGCACACGAACAAGAAGTGCTTTATAATGCCGATTGGGGCCGAGTTTATATTTTCCCGCCTAAACTAGACTTCTCTCCTTACACCTATTGTAAGATGGTAGCACTGTATAAAGAAGGGAAAGGTATGGCCTATATTTTTAACCTTTTTGATAACCCTTCCCCTAATATTGATAGTCGCTTATATAGTTTTCGGTTTATGGAAGAAGATTATTAGATTTGCAAAGCCTGTTTCATGTGATAAAAAATAAAACCACGAAATCATGAAACAGGGAAACCATTAAAAACTGCCGAGGCAGTCATTACCTAACCAAATTATAACTACACATATGGAAGCCATTAGTGTTTTCGATATGTTGAAAATCGGTGTCGGTCCTTCTAGTTCTCATACACTAGGTCCTTGGCGCGCCGCCGAACAATTCCTAGAAGAACTGGAAACGGCTGATCTCTGGGGTCAAATCAAGCATATTAAAGTAGAATTATATGGATCACTTGCTTTAACCGGCATTGGTCATGGTACAGATATCGCCATCCTGATGGGCTTGAGTGGGAAAGACCCCGTTACGGTTCCAGTTGAGCTGGTACAAGAGCTTCCAAAAAAGATAAGTTTAGAAAAACGAATCTATTTAAAAGATCAATACGCTGTACCTTTTGATCCCATTAAAGATATTGAATTTAGGATGTCTGAGATGCTGCCACGTCACGCCAATGGAATGCGGTTTGAAGTATACAATGATCAAGGGCAGGGACTTTACGATGGCATTTTTTATTCAATTGGTGGTGGTTTCGTAATGAAGGAAGAAGAAAAACCAATGCTTGGAGAAAAAGGTATTGAGCTGCCTTATCCTATCAATTCTGGAGCTGACCTAATTGCCTATTGTAAAGGACAACAAAAAGTAGCTTCGGATATCATTTTTCAAAATGAATTGGCATGGAGGAACCCAGAGGAAGTGGCAGCAGATTTGCAAACGATCTGGCAGGTCATGCTAAAAAGTATATACCGAGGTTGCCATACTGAGG
>CAXIDD010000508.1:0-4218 GCA_964021975.1 uncultured Saprospirales bacterium
GATACTAATGATTTCAATGTTCTCGCTGTAGCCTTTAATTCCAGGCACAATACAACAAATCCCTCTAATAATCATCTTAATTTTTACCCCAGCATTGCTGGCTTCATATAATTTTTTGATGACCTTTTGATCTTGAATACTGTTCATTTTTAGCGTAATACCGGACGGTTTGCCTGCCTTCGCTTGTTCAATCTCAAAATCAATCAAGCTTTCTAGTTTGGTCCGTAAGTTAAACTGACCGACTAGTAAATGCTCAAATTGAGCTGGGGGCACTTTAACCGTTTCCAAAAAAGAAAAGACCCGGGCTATTTCATTGTTGATTTCACTATGAGAGGTAAAAAGCCCAAAATCACCGTATACTTTGGCGGTGCCTTCGTGGAAGTTGCCAGTAGACATATAGCTGTATAACTTAGGACCTGCTTCTTCAAGTCTTCTTACCAATGCAATTTTTGCATGTACTTTCACACCGGGGAAACTATATTGAACTTGGACACCAGCTTTCTCCAAAATGCCACCCCATTTGAGGTTGGCTTCTTCGTCAAAACGTGCCTTGACTTCAATAAAGACACTGACTTGTTTACCAGCGGCTACTGCGTCGATTAGTGCTTGCATGATTCTAGATTCACTAGCCACCCGATATTGAGTAATCTTAATATGCGTAACATTGCTATCCTTTGCAGCTTGTTCAAAAAACTGAACAACGCTTTCATAAGATTGGAAAGGTACATGCAATAGATGATCCCTTTTAGCAATAGAATCAAATATGTTTTCACTGTTTTCTAAAGGAGGGTAGGGCAGCGGCGGCAACGGCGGATTATTTAATTGCTCCATGCCAAAATCTGGAAACTGGAAAAAATCAAAGTTATTATGGTAGCGACCTTCCCTTAGGGTATCAATTTTTTCTAGGGCGAATACATCTTTTAAAAGCTCCAATAATTCTAAGGGCATCATTCGATCAAAAACGAAACGTGAGGCGGGCCCGATGTGTCTACGTTGTAAGCTATCCCGGATTTTCTGAATCAGATCACCTGAAAATTCATCATCAATGTATAACTCTGCATCTCGGGTTAGTTTGATCGAATAAGTATCAATGATTTCATAACCAGGGAACATCCAGGAGACACTGTGGCGTACCATATCATCCAGCATGATCAAGTGTTTCTGATCCGCGGGAGAAGGGAGTTGGACAAATCTAGGTAGGTGATCAGAAGGCACCTTAACTAAGGCATATTGATTCTTTCCTTTGGGATCATCCTTTGGCCGGATCCATAGCGCTAGATAAAGGGCCGCATTATTCAAGAAAGGTCGAATCTTATCTTTTATAAGTAACACCGGCTGCACGAAAGGCAGCATGTTCTTTTGGAAGTAATTTTCTACGAACTCTTGCTGTTCGTGGTTAAGGTCTAATCTACGGAGCAAATAAATACCTTGTCCGCGGAGCTCAGGAATGATGATTTTTTCAAAAATCTCACTGAAAACTTCTTGTTGTAGGTTGACGATCTTACGCAGGACAACTACCAATTGTTTAAAGTCGGTATCCAACTCTTTTTTTGTCTTTTTACCAACGCGCAACAGATTGCGATGATTGGCCATTCTTACCCTGAAAAACTCATCCAGATTAGAGGAATAGATGGCCAGGAATTTTACCCTTTCAAACAAAGGGACGTTAATATCCATGGCTTCTTGCAAGACCCGGAAGTTAAAAGAAAGCCAACTAATATCTCTATGAATATAAGGTGTACCGTCAGGTAGCTCCATAAATGATTGATCCGGCTTAAATTCTACTTTGAGATTGGACATAGTTTGACTTGACTTTGTGCCCAATTTAAGGAATGTTTGTGGAAGATGGAAGCGCCAATGACTTATTATTGATACTAAAACAATGATAATTGTTCTGGATCTGGTTCAATCATTTTGGGCCCACGGGTTTGGATGTTTGGAATTAATTGAGATTTACTATAAAGATAAGCAGACATTTCTGGTGCCAGGAGATTATCGGGCTCGTGTGGAAAAAAGTAAATTTCTTTTAAGCCTTGTTTGGTCCAATCGGTCAGCCGGTCTACCCATGCATCAATACGGTCATAGTCACTTGGATGGAGACCATTGCCAACAAAGCGGATCATTGTTGTGGTATTGGAAAGGCCCATATGCAAGACATCTCTACGGCCAGCAACGTCAGTAATGACCGCCGTCTTATCAAAGTCTCGTAATGTTTCTAAAAACGCTTGCGTATGTTGAGGCTGGTCAAACCAACTTTCATGGCGTACCTCAACTGCCAATGGGATGGAATTGGGCCAGATGCTCAAGAATTGTTTGAGCATACCCAGCTTTTGATAAGCAAAATGCGGTGGCATTTGAATAAAGCAGCAACCCAATTTTTCTTGCAAACCCGCAATCATATCCCAAAACACGCGCAGTTGCGGATTGCCCATACCAATATCTCGACTATGGCTGATGGTTTGTGGCACTTTGGGACAAAAACGAAAATCGGGTGCAGATTCAGTTCGCCATTTATCAATGGTTTCTAAAGTTGGAATGCGGTAATGAGTCGTATTCAACTCAATGGTATTGAATTGCTGGGCATAGATCGACAAGTAATCTTTTGTTTTTGTGCCTTTGGGGTAGACTTTGCCTACCCATTCTTTCATAGACCATCCCGTGCAGCCATTGTAGAAGTGAGGCTGACTGTTTGTAGGGAGTTGTGCCAACACCTGATTGGTCAAAGCAGCATTGGCTGGTAATGAAAAGTCAACGTTATCGATATTGGGTAGCTTGCCGAATTTCATTCCTTTGAGTTGATTGTTGGGTGTTTAACAATGTAATGGTGAAATGGTTAGGCAAGATAATAGTATTCTTATTAATTTGATTTAAATACTTGAATCTCAGTATTGAGAAAATAGACATAGCTCAAGGCTTAATAAAGTGTAGTAGTAGAGGCGTTGAAAAGTTTAAATTGCTTAGGAGGAAAAACCATTTATTCCATCTTCAGCTAACAGCCTAAGGTTAAAAAAATATACTCAACCTAAATCTATTTCTTTCTTTAATCAGGTTTTATCCAAAAGCCCATTATATTTGGGAAGGTTCAATTCAAAATATACTAGACTTTCCCCAATGCCATTCAAAGAAACGCGTGTAATCATTCTTATTGGGTTTTACCTTTTTTCAGCCTTTGCATTTCAATGTTGGGGGCAGAATTATGAGTACATCCAATATACCACAAAGGATGGTTTACCGAGTAATTATGTGTACGGGGTAGTAGAGGATGATGAAGGTTACATTTGGGCTTATACTGAAAATGGGCTTTCTAAATTTGATGGCTATACCTTTCAAAATTACACTACCAAAGATGGGCTTCCGGGCAACGATGTTACTTATGCAGAGAAAGATGTTCAAGGAATCATTTGGCTAAGCATTCATCAACAAGGGATTGCTTATTTATACAAAGATAGCATCCAACAAATTCAGGCTATCGATAGCTCAGATTTACATTTTAGGGGATTATTTTATAATTATCCATTATACTATAATAGTACTTTAAAGAATTACTGTACAGTAGAACCAGTAGCACCTTATTTATTTGAATGCTTTTATCCTACTTCAGATACATCAAATTATGTCTTAGACTCTTTAAGTAAGATCAATTCCGTACCCTTTAGTTTTAAATGGCCTACCGGGATGTTTACTTTTATTCAAGACAGCGTATTTATTTTGAGAAATCAAAATGTGCATAAAACTGTCTCTTTCAAAGGCTATCCAATAAATTTGTTTGGCCGTTATTATAAGCATCTTACAGGGACCAATTCCTTTTTATTTGGCAACTTTATAGGAGAATTACTTATAGTTAACTTTGATACTGGAAAAATAAGGAATCTTAACCTGGACCAATTTCAGTTGTTTCCGGAGGCCTATGTTTATTCTTCGATTCTTCAATCCACTTTTATTATTAATACGGATGTAGGTTTTTTGGAGTTTGATTTTGAAGGAAATCTACTTAGAAAATTCACACTTGATCAATTATCAGATCAATATTCCCTACTTAGAGCGTTTAAAGATTCGAAAGGTAATTTATGGGTGGGTAGCCGACAAGGTGGATTATTCCTCTTGCCCAGGCAATTTTTAACAACCACTTTGCTAAATAGTACAGATAATGAAAAAAATAGTTTTGAATATTTTTATGTGCTAGAAAATGGGCAAGTCCTTTGTATTACAGATCATTCT
>CAXIDD010000509.1:0-4217 GCA_964021975.1 uncultured Saprospirales bacterium
GTAAGGGTCAGCGTATAAATACCAAAAACCAAATAGGCTATAATAGACATAAACAGCGTTTAGAGTAATTTAAAAATGGTCCACAAAATCTTATGGCCTGCTAAAATAGTGCCACGAATCGTACCGGAAACTTTAGAAACACCAACTCTTTTCCGATAGGTGACCGCTTTTTCAATGGACTTCAATTTGTATTTGGCAGCTTTCACTTGCATTTCTACCGTCCAGCCAAAATCAGGATCTTGCATGTCAATTTCCAGTAGCTTCTTCCATTTTATAGCTCGAAAAGGACCTAAGTCCGTAAAATCATAGCCATAAAACAAGCGTATCAAATTGGTAGCCAACCAATTACCAAATATTTGCTGAGGCATCATTGCCCCTTTTTCCATGGCACCCAATGCCCTTGAACCAATCACCATATCATAATCTTCAGTTAAGATTGGTTGGGTCAATATCGATAGCTCCTCCGGGTGATCAGAATAATCTCCATCTAGAAACACCACAATATCCGGTTGGTTTTCCAATGGCTTTTGTTTAATGTACTCCATCCCTTTCAAACAGGCACTTCCATAACCTTTCTTTGGTTGATCGACTACTGTAGCTCCCGCCGCACGGGCTACGGCAACCGTTTGATCAGTAGAAGCATTATTACATACGATAACTTCTCGAACTATAGATTTCGGAATATCGTTTAATACCAATCCAATCGAAGACTCTTCGTTATAAGCAGGTATAATGACATCAATAACAGCTTGCTTCAAAATATTTTTATTTTTCAGCAAATTTAGTTGTTTTACTTACTATCTAGTTGTCGTAGCAAAAACAATAAGTCCTATATTTGGGCGCCATCAATAAAAAGCAGAGACTTTTTGTTTTTTTTCGCAATAAAAAGGCCATTTGAACGTCGTTGCTAGAAAGGAGTTGGACCAACTCAAGAGGGACCAGAATCAAAAATCTATGAATCGAATATTACTTTTATTAACTTTCAGCGTTTGTTTTGCCAGTTTTTGGTCTTGTGATCGGGATCAAGATTTTATTACGGATGGCAGTGTAGCCGTTCGATTCTCACTAGATACGCTGACTTTCGATACCGTTTTTACGGAAATTGGGTCTGCTACTCGATTCCTTAAGATTTATAATGATGGGGACCGGCCTATCAAAATAGGGAAAGTATACCTGGAAAATGGAGATGCTTCTAAATTTAGAATCAATGTAGACGGTATTTCTGGTAGGGAAGTTGAGGACGTCACGATTTATGCTAACGATAGTATCTACGTTTTTGCAGAAGTAACCGTTGATCCTGATCAGCCCCTATCCGTTAGTCCTTTTGTAATATCTGAAAATCTATTTTTTGAAACCAATGATCGGCAGCAGAAAGTGGTACTAGATGCCTGGGGGCAAAATGCCAATTATTTTCCAAGCCGGTTCAATGGCGGCCAGGCGGTACGACTGACTTGTGATTTGGGAGAATTGGATTTTTCTGATCCTAAACCCTACGTTTTCTACGGGGTTGTTTTTATAGATAGCTGCACGGTAAATATCCCAGCCGGTACTCAGATATATGTACACGGTGGTATTGCCCGTAACGAAGTTTTGGGTGGCGTATTTAATGATGGCATCATTATCACTCAAAGGAGTGGACGTATCCGATCCCGAGGGACCTTAGAGAATCCAGTTGTTTTCCAGGGTGATCGGCTAGAACAAAACTTTCAAGAATTAGATGGCCAATGGACCGGAGTTGTGGTCGGGGTAGGTAGTACCGGAAATATTTTTGAACATACCACCATCAAGAATTCCATCTTTGGTGTTTACGCAGATTCAGCTGCAAATGTCCGTTTGAATTATGTCAACGTACACAATACCACGAGTAGTGGGATTATTGGTATTCACAGTACCATCAACGCCCAAAATGTACTGGTTTATAACAATGGCGGGAATAGTGTGCAATTGATTCACGGTGGCGATTACAACTTTGACTATACCACCTTGGCTAGTTATGGAGTTGATGCCTCTGCCTTAGGCATGAGTAATTTTATTTGCTATGATGATCCATTGACTTGCCAAAATTTTAATGCCTATAGACTTAATGCGCGTTTCCGGAATTCCATTATTTACGGCAGTAAAACAGATCAACTAATCCTGGCTGACATTAGCGGTGGACAAACCGAGGGCTTCTTTAACGTCGACATCAGCAATACTGTGGTTGGCGTCGATGATTTATTAACTGACTTTGATGGGCTCTATGCCGATTTCTTCGAAGGTATTTGTACCAATTGTGTGAAAGCAGAACGCCAAGATCCTCTCTTTGTCAATCCAAGTGAAGATGATTATCAATTGGATAGTTTATCGGTAGCAGAAGGGATCGCACTTCCCATTCGTTTTCCGCTCCCGATTAACATTGACCTGGAAGGAAAGCAACGTGATCCTAACAATCCGGATGCTGGTGCATTGGAGCGGGGGAATTAAGATTTTGGGACTTTGAAACTTGGTGTCTATTCTTAGAAATAGTCCAGGCTAAAATAAACGCTACTTACCGAATCCCAAACTAGTTCTGTAAATTCTGTTTCCAAACCAGGAAGGTAGCAAAAATCTCCCTAATAGTATCTATCCTAACAACTCAAAACAACCGGCTTACCATCTACTTGAATCAAACGGTCTAGCCGGATGGTCAATCCGTTTGTTAAAACCACAAACTCTTCTTTTTCCTTAGTAAAAAGATTTGTTATTCCCACATTTTCTAACTTTAAAGCCAAATCACCATCGTAATATTCCACAACTACCCTTTTCCTTAGTGTAGCAATTGCTTCTAATTCATCATAGTAGGAACAATTGATGGGTTTGTATTCTGGTTTCTGCATGACTTTTTTATTAACTAAACAAAGTCTGCACTCAATTAGTTACCTGAGTATGAAATCTATTAAAACGATCAGTATTCTAGGCGCAGGTTGGTTGGGTATGCCTTTAGGCGAAAAATTAGTAGAAGCCGGATACACCGTAAACGGTAGCACTACCCGAACGGAAAGAATGACAACTATTTCCCAAAAAGGAATGAAGGCCTTTAGCTTGAAAATAGGGTCAGAAATTGCAGGTCCAAACCTCGATCAATTTTTTAATTGCGATCTGCTTTTTGTGAATATTCCCCCCGGTAGAAGAGATCCCAAGGTGCTAAAGAACTATCCCTATAAAATTAAGTTGATACTAGATCAAATTCGTATCCATCAAATTCCCTATTGCATTTTTGTGAGTTCGACAAGTGTTTATGGGAATACCAATAGTCTTGCTACAGAAGAAAGTCCTACCCAGCCTAGCTCAGATTCTGGGAAAGCATTGGTCATTTGTGAGCATTTATTGCTAAACGAAGGCAATTGCCAAACGACCGTACTCCGCCTAGCAGGTCTTGCCGGAGAGGACCGGAAAGTTGGTCGATTTTTAGCTGGCAAAAAAGAACTCACGAATGGACTTGGAAAAGTCAATTTAGTCCATTTAGAAGATTGCATCGGAGTAATCAAGGCAGTGCTCCAACAAAATCAATGGCAAGAGATCTTTAATGTTAGCGCAGATTTACATCCTACTCGGCAGGTATTGTACAGGGCACAGGCTAAAAAATTGGGTTTAGAACCTCCAAGTTTCAAAAAAGACTCACCAGCAAAGTATAAATTGGTTTCTAATAAAAAAGTGAAGCAAGTATTGGATTATTCATTTCAATGGTCCGATCCTATGGAATTTTGACGATAGAGTCGATGCACTGCATCTTCTACACTGCAATACATCGTCATTAAGAACAATTATCATAGGGCAGATTCGATCTTTGGATTGAATCTGCCCTAGTTTTTTCAAATAGGAATATACCCTGCATATAGGGTAATACAATCAGGATACGGTATTAGAATTCCTCCTATTTTCGGGAGCACCCTTGACAGTTACTTATATTATTACTACATTTAAGGTAAATATATTGAAATGGGTAAACACAGATTAGGAGAACTGGAGGAAATTGTATTACTAACCGTAGCTATTCTACAGGGAGAGGCCTATGGGATGGCCATTGCCAATGAAATTGAAGAACGTCTTGAACGCAAAATCAGCATTGGTTCCTTACAAGTGGTTCTAAAGCGATTAGAAAAGAAGGACTACTTAATATCTGAAATGGGTGAAGCTACTAAAGTTAGAGGTGGAAAAAGGAAACGCTATTTCAACATAACTAATTTAGGAAAGCAGGC
>CAXIDD010000510.1:0-4214 GCA_964021975.1 uncultured Saprospirales bacterium
CCAGAGGTTTGACTAAGTTATTAATCGTTACATTTCTACAACATCTCTGATAAACTAGGCGATACCCACCTTCGATAATCGGTAAGCTTACCGTATCGATATAGGTAGTAGTATGAACGCAGACATCCTGAGGAATAACCAAACAAGCATCTGGCCGGTTGGTTACAGTATCTTGGCTAACAAATGGTACTCTAAGATCCATTAATAAAGATCCAAAGCGATCAAAAACCCCAATAGAGGCAGGGTCATCAAAATCAGCACCAGGTGCTCCATTTATGCAATCCCGATAAACACGCACTGTAATTTCATATTGATCACTACCGAGGCTTCGATAATTGATTGAGCCTCCTACAATGTGTGTAGCGAAAGTACTGATTGGGAGGCCTATCGACAAAAGCAACACCCCTACAATATATATTGTCCAGTGCTGGTTGGTCCTCGTCTTATTAAAATATTTTTTCATTGCTCCGGATTATTATTCTTTGGGATTATTGTTTTGGTTTCCTCGCTCAACATTTACAATTTCAACCCTTCTTTCGATACAGGCTGCCAATCCATAGACGCTAATACGCCGATCTTTGGAGTTGCTAATTGCTAGATTACCTAGGTTACTTATTTGTCCAAGTAATCGTTGAATGGCTAGTAAATCTGAGCCTCCTACTTGCTGATCACCAAAGGCCTCTTCAGTTATCTCCAATTGTCCATTGTCTATATATTTCTTCAAGGCCCCCTCATCATATTCACTAAAAAAGTTTTCTATTGATTTGATTCGACGGCGGCTGAGCATATCGTTGTAGCGAGAACCAGCAAGGGGGCTTGCATAACCTCGTACTTTGATACTTAAGGTATTTCCTTTACTGAGGTAGGCATTTAACACAGAAGCGAATTTTTTCAAATCTTCCGTTCCGCCTACAATTTCTCTTTCAAAGAAATCTTTGTAGTATCGTTCTACTTCAAATTTTTGATCTTCCGTTAATAAAGAGGAAAATTGGTTATAAAACTCTGTTTCACGATTGGCATAAGCAGCACTCAGCACCTCAAAGTTATCTGTAGTGGTAGGTGAATAATTACGGTTATAGGGAATCGCATTGTCGAAATATAAAGCCAAGGGCAGCAATCCTACCGGATCTTGCCCTAGGGGAATCTCTACGGTAATATCTCGTCCTACTTCTGCAATTAGTTCTGGCGTTATTTCCAGAAAGTAATCCTGACTGTTATAAGTAGGTTTAGAAGCCTTTAAGAAATAGTCATAATTAGAGCTAATCCTTTTTTCGAAAACATTGGACAGCTCATTTGTATTTAGAAAAATAGAAACAGAATCAAAAGGTGCTCTAACCTCTATAATTTCGACCGTACATCCCAAAAGATTCGATCCATCCAAAGAGTCTAGGGTCAAGATCCGTAGATTGATCTCTTCTGGCATTAGGTACAAGTCCTTTCTAACCGTTTTTTGCTGACGGTCGAGTCCAATTAAATTAACCAATTGAGAATCTGGGAAGAAAATTGGTTTTTCTCCTAACAGACTGTACATATATTGACGATCTAACTCGAAAACATATCGATTGGTTTCAGGGCTACGCTGGCTGTCCCGCTTTACAACCCGATCCCTAATGTTATCTATATCAGGGTAAGTTGTCTCTTTGTCTACTAACAAGCCACTTAAATCCAGGCGATCCAGGCTTACATCTACATCAAATAATGGTGTAGAATCTAAGGCATTAAAGGTGTAAACCTCTAAGTCAATCTTAGTATCCAAATCTACTTTATAAAGATCGTAGCAACAGACCTCAGAATCTCGATCAAAAAGAATAGACCCTGGACGATCCGAATCTAATACACCTTTGTCTCCGTTTTCATTTAAAGTGTAATGTAATTCACTATAACTACTATTCACTTCTGGGCCCATATTGGTG
This sequence comes from uncultured Saprospirales bacterium, assembly GCA_964021975.1. Taxonomy (GTDB): domain Bacteria; phylum Bacteroidota; class Bacteroidia; order Chitinophagales; family Saprospiraceae; genus DATFKA01. The sequence continues at coordinate 1,914 of CAXIDD010000510.1, forward strand.
GGACTTTGCCAAGATCCCTGATTAAAGTAGGTTTCCTGGACATCATAACCACCAAATGTTTTGTGACCTTCTGATGAAAAATATAGATTTCGGCTTAAATCATGATAAAAAGGCGTAGCATCATTATATACGGTATTGATACTTTCCAAATTAGTGGCTTCTTTGACATCTCCATATTCATCAATTGGTCCATACCAAATATCCAATCCACCTTGGCCTTCTGCCCGGTCTGATGCGAAGTAAAGCGCCTCTTTGCCCGTTTGAGGATCACGCCCAATGGCAGGCTGAGTAGTTGTTTTATCCGGTAAATTGATACTCAATGGAGTTGGTGCTTGCCAAATCCCTGTAGCATCTTTTTGACTTTGGTAGATATCACAGCGGATTTCGGCGGTATTGACATATTCACATAAGCAGAAATACATCCGTTGCTCGTCTAAAGAAAAAGTGGTGTAAGCTGTATGTTTTTCCTGTGAATTAAAAGGTCCTGGAAGTAAAGTTCCTACCGCTGAGTCTGGAGTCATCTGCATCAACTGAATTAAGTTGCGCGGTGGTTTCCGTTTGTCCTTTTCAAATGGGAATCTAAAAGAAGAATAATATAAGGTCCCATTTTTATAAAGTCCTCCGAAGTCTGAATCTCCACTATTAACCCGAGGCCCAAAATTGACAGGTTCTTGAATTTCTTTATCCCGGAGCTCTGCACCTAAGGCCCATTGGGTATCTTCTACCCCTTTACGTGCTGCTTTAATTACTTCCTCTTTGGATTTGCCAGGGTTGGTTAAAAATCCTTCGTAATATTCTTTAGCTTTTTTGAATTGACCAGTTGTCTGATACACCTGTGCCATCCAAAAAGTCGCATCTGAATAAGTATTTGTGGAGTCATAATCCAAGAGTCTGTCAAATGAGGTCAGTGCATCTGAATAATTATGAAAGGCATAGGCCGCCCGGCCTTTATAATAAAGTGCTTTTGTTAAGGTAGAATCATACATTAAAGCTGCATCATAGTAGTGAAACGCCGAATAGTAATCTTTATCCTGAAAAGCAGAATCTGCAGCTGTCACCCAAGACTTCAAAGTCTGTGCATTGACTGGCGCCAGTGCAATTACAAAGAAGACCAGGACTAAACAAATTTGGTTTTTTATTGCATTCATCATTTAAATGTTCAATGGGAGGAATTAGATGAGTGGACAGATTTTATATCTTGGTACACCTGGTTTTTTAAAAATATATCGGATGGATATCTCTGGACCACTATCTCTATCCGTAGCCACTTGGAAGCCTGAAGTATTTACTTCATAACTTAAACCGACGCGCCAACTGTTGTAGTGAATTTCAGCGGTTGGGGACCAAGATTCTCCAAAATCATGAGATCGGAAATTAACCCCAGCCTGAGCGGCTAATTGTCTCCCAGGATGGCGACTCAGATGCCATTTGATAGCTCCTCCGTAATAAAAGGCTCTATAGGTCCCTTGGAATTGTCCCAAAAACGAGCCAACAACATCAAAGTTGTCCGTTATTTGCAAGGTTCCAAAAACATAAGGACTCATACGGATATCTAGACCTGCAACATCGTCTTCAAAACTCTGATTGGGACGGGTTAAATTAAAAGCACCTAAGCCCACATCCAGCTTGGTTCTTTTATCTAAACGGTCCACTAATTCAACTGTATCTTTGGCTTGAAATCTAAAGTTGACTCCGACGGAATAGTTGATAAAACTATTGCTTTGGCTGCCAAAATTTTCAGCAGTTTGAAGCACTGGATCAAAGGTTCCTTGAGTTTGATCAACTTGATCGTCAAATGTCAGGCCATCAAAATTAAAAGAGCGTTGATTTAGCCCAATGATACCTCCAAGCGTAAGGTAGGTCTTGTTACTGGTTCGTTTGGTAAAACTCCCCATCAGATTGATTTGGGTATTATTCAGCTGGCCATCACCCGCCTGATCATAATTAAAGCCTAAACCTCCAGAAAAGAACTGATTGGCATTTTTGTTGTAAAAGCGTTTATCAGCCGCGAGCGTTATAGTTTCATAACCGACGGGAACGGTCCGCCATTGGTTTCGATAATTACCTTGCAAACGCAAATCTCCCTCAAATAAACCAATCTGACTAGGGCTTACTTGAAAGGGTGCATTATAAAATTGGGTATAGTGTATATCTTGCCCTGCAAGATGTAAAGTGCCCAATAGACCCAACACCACCAATAGTATCAGATGTCTAATGGCTTTTTTTACTGGAATTGTATAAATATTTATGCTCATGGATAAATCTTTTTAATCTGAACGAAAAGGTTTTTACTTAGGAACA
>CAXIDD010000511.1:0-4195 GCA_964021975.1 uncultured Saprospirales bacterium
GGTCGATATACATTAATCCTTCTTCGCCTGTTTCCGCGGTTTTTTTTGCTTCGACAAGAGGGGCTTGCCATATTTTGTCATATAAGGTGGTAGCCATGACTGATTCCTAAATTTATTAAATTAACGCGGCGATGTAGTCGCCTACTTCACTGGTGCTTTTTGCTAAATGACTTTGTACGATTGCTTTTAATATTTTTAAATCGTAATCAATTAGGTCTTTTTCTAGGCGGAGCAATTCATCAAAGCCACCACCTTGTCCGCTATATTTTGCTTCTAAAATCCGACTAGCTGACTTAGTCAGTTCTTTTTGCCTTTGATAAAGCGTCACTTTTAGTTGTGCTGTTTGATGCTGTGCATAGGCTTGTTCAATGTCACTAAGAAACTGACTCAGCACCTGGTTTTGTCGTTGATCCAATGCTTGAATTTTCAATTTTTCCTCTCGATTCCTGGCATCGTATTGCTTTTGATACAAAGGGATTTTTACGCTGCCTCGGAACTGCACAATATCTCGACCATTATTCGCTGGAAAAGCATCTATACGTTCGGCTACAGTAAAATAATCGATACCTACTCCAAACCTAGGCTTCCGGTTTAGGTCATTCAACTGCATGGCTTGCTGTGCTACTACTTGTTGCTTTTGGTACATCCGAATCATTGGATGATTAGCCTTTAGATGAGCCATTAAGGTGTCTTTCTTATAAGGTAAGACTGCAAAAGTAAAGCTATCTTGAATTAAGATTTCCTGATCTAGAGCTACATTGCGTAAGTGATTAATTTGCGTAATTGAGACTATTTCTGCTTGTCGCAAAATCAATAATTCTTGTTTCAACTCTTCTACCTTGAGTTGCACTTTTAAAGCATCGGAAGCACTGGCTTTCCCGCTTTGGATCTTAGCTAAGGCGAGCCCTTCTAAAGCATTTAGCAATTGCAAATTTTCGGCGATAATCACTTGGCTTTTTCGCAGTTCATATAATTTAAAATAAGCCTGCTCTAACCTAAAAACCTGGTCTAACCCTTGTGCCTGTATGCGTTCGTAGAGGACTTTGGCTTTAGACATTTCCAGATCTGCCTTGTGGTCTAAAGTACCAAACCAAGGAAATAGTTGTGTAAACCCTATCCGTAATTGCTGCGCACCAAGGCGGGTTTCAACAGGTAATGGGAACGCACTAACACTTAGCTCAGGATCCGGCAATTGGCTGACTTGTGGCGCACGCTCTAATGCCGCTAAATATTCGGTGTGCAAAACCTTTAGTTCTAAATTATTAGCAAGGACTTCTTCTGACAACTGTGCTAAAGATTGTGCCGAAAGTGCAGGCACACTTAAAGCCAATATTATCGTAAGACCAATCCCTTTTTTATATTTTCCAAACATATTTTGGGGCTTATTAAGGTTAAAACTCGCTTCCTGCCACAAAGCATACAATACTGGTACCGTGAACATGGTAATGACCTGCAAAGTCATACCACCGAACGATGGTATCGCCATGGGCAGCATGATGTCCGAACCACGGCCCGTCGACGTTAGTACCGGCAATAGTGCTAGAATCGTAGTGGCAGTTGTCATCATAGCGGGTCTGACCCGCCGTAGGCCGCCTTCCACAACTGCATTTCGGATACCTTCAATGCTCGTAGGCCGGTGCTTTTTGAAACTGTTTTGTAAGAAAGTAGCCACCAGTACGCCATCGTCCGTCGCAATTCCAAACAAGGCTAAAAAGCCCACCCAAACCGCTACACTTAAATTGATGGTTCTAATCTGGAAAAGCTCCCGCATATTGGTCCCCAAGAAATTAAAATCTAGAAACCACGTCGTATCATACAAGCCGATCATTATAAAGCCTCCTGCAAATGCAATAAACACACCCGTAAAAACCATTAAAGAAATGGTGACAGACTTAAACTGAAAATATAGGATCAGGAAGATCAAGGCTAGCGCGATGGGCACGACCAGACTCAGCCGCTTGCTCGCTCGTACTTGCTGCTCATAATTGCCCGCGAAACGGTAATTAATGCCTGTAGGAACTACTAAAGTACCATCCTCAATTAATTGCGTTAAGTAAACTTGGGCTCCTTCCACCACCTCTACTTCTGAATAGTTTTTTTCTCGATCAAAAAGTACATAACCAATTAAGAAACCATCTTCGCTTTTAATCGATTGTGCACCCGCTTCGTAGCGGATATCCACCAAGTCACCCAATGGTATCTGCTGGCCATTGGCCGTAGGAATGAAGATTCTTTTTAAAGCTTCGGGATCATTTCGCAGTTCGCGTGGGTAGCGAATACGAATACTGTAACGCTCTCTTCCTTCTACTGTAGTAGTCATATTCATACCACCAACCGCAGTCTGAATATACTGCTGTACGGTAGCCACACTCAGTCCATATCGTGCGATAGCTGCTCGGTTAATGTCTAATAAAAGATAAGGCTTGCCTACGATTCGGTCCGCAAAAACAGCTGCCTCTTTTACACCTTCTACCGCTTTGAGGTGCTTCTCTAACTCGAGACCAAACCGCTCAATGGTTTCTAAATCGGTTCCTTGTACCTTGATTCCCATGGGTGCTCGCATCCCCGTTTGAAGCATCACTAGCCGCGTTTCGATGGGCTGTAAGCGTGGAGCGGAAGTAACACCTGGAAGCTTACTCACCCGTACAATCTCTTCCCAAATATCATCTGGACTTTTGATGTGATCTCGCCATTGCCGGTAATAGCGCCCATTTTCATCCGGAATCAATTCGCCATTGGCATCTTTAGCATAATCACCATCCGAGAATCGGAAACGGATACGACGGCCAGCTTCGTCGGTTTTATATTCTGATTGATACTGAATGACATTTTCGTACATCGACATTGGTGCTGGGTCCAATGGGCTGTTGACGCGCCCTGCTTTACCTACTACGGTTTCTATTTCTGGAATCGCCGTTACGGCCATATCCAGTAATCTTAGATTCTTAATATTTTCCTGCATCCCTGCATGAGGCATCGAAGTTGGCATCAGAAGAAAAGAGCCTTCATCTAAGGCTGGCATAAATTCTGCTCCTGTTTGTTTGAACACCAAGTATCCTTGGTATAAAATCAGTCCAACGAGGATCAGAAATAGCATTTTAAAGCGCAGCAAAAAACGTAATATATTTTCATAAAAGTGGATAATGAGGTAGAAGGTTCCAATTAAGGAACCAGCCAGGACGGCTACAAACAAAAAGTTGGTCCAAGTACTTTTTGCTACCCCTAAAGGCATCCAAACAGTCGCTAACAACCAGGCAACTATTCCAGCATAGAGGAGGTTGGTCACCCATGATAACACTTGAATATTCCCTTGATCAACATGTGTTTGCAACCAAACCTTAAAGCCTCCGGACAAGCCTACAATGGCTAAGACCGTTCCTAAAAGTGGTTGCCCCATGAATAATAGAACTACACCTCCTAAAAACGCCAAACCATTCGCTATGATTACCCCTATTTTACTTCTGGATTTTATTGAAAAAAGGCTATGCGCCAAAGGTGGAATAATGGTAATGGCCACAATAATTGAGGCGATCAGCGCAAATGTTTTGGTAAAAGCCAAAGGACGGAATAACTTGCCTTCTGCGGCTTGCATGGCAAAAACCGGAATAAAACTGATCACCGTAGTGGCTACAGCTGTAATTACAGCCGAAGCGACTTCAGTAGTTGCTTCGTAGATACTAGTCAAAAGGTTTTCTTCAGGCGGTGCTTCTTCTATGCGTTTGACCATACTTTCCGTTAGGACGATGCCCATGTCCACCATGGTCCCGATCGCAATCACAATTCCAGAAAGGGCCACAATATTGGCATCGACACCAAAGTAGCGCATCGCAATAAAACACATCAATACCGCAACGGGCAAAGTTCCGGAGACCAAAAGAGAAGACTTCAGGTTGAGCAGCATTAAAATAACTACAATGATGGTGATGAGTATCTCCAGACTAAGCGCTTCCTCCAGGGTGCCTATGGTTTCGTTAATCAACTCGGTACGATCATAAAATGGTACCACTTTAACTTGAGACAAGGTGCCATCTTCCAGCGTTTTAGTAGGCAGTCCAGGAGCTAATTCTGCAATTTTAGCTTTGACGTTTTGAATAACTTCCAAGGGGTTGGCACCGTAGCGAGCTACTACAACGCCACCGACAGCTTCGGCGCCGGACTTGTCCAAAACACCTCGACGGGTGGCTGGCCCAAGACT
>CAXIDD010000512.1:0-4195 GCA_964021975.1 uncultured Saprospirales bacterium
GTTAGTTCATCTACTTTAGACTTTGATCCAAGACTAATAGCAAAATGGATCAAGCCCATGAATTGTGCGTAAAGATCATTTTTAGTGTCTGGAATACTGGGCATCTGCATCAGTTCTAAGCGGCAACCTCGTTCAAAACTCAGGAAGTAAGAATAAAAGTTTTTACTAGGATTGTGGTAACGTTCATTGGCTATGGCACCAAAGTATTGAGTATAGAAGTTTTTCATTTGCTCTAGGTCTTTTACCCAAATGGCAATGTGTTCGATGTACATAATTTGGTTTTATGGCTTAAAATTAGGGGCCTTATCGTTAATAAAATGCCATTTAATTGGCCAATTCTGGTGCTATTTTAACTTATTTTGGTTTTGAGTGTTTTATTTTGGTAATTTTGATAGAGGGAAGGAAGGGGCCATAAGACTTTTTTGAACTCGGTAGGTGGCTGCCAAAGACATCCTAGAGTTTGAACCATTCAAGGCATATAAGGTCATTTAAGTCTTGAGTACTCGTTTTTTTTGAACTACAATGGAAATGGCCAACAGTAAAACGGCATCCTATAAATTCTGATTCCAATAAGAAATTAAGCAGAAAGTAACATTTAATCCAGCAAACAGACATGAAAGCAAAGTTAGAAAAAATAGAACCGGGGTTTGGCAGCTCCTTTACGCTCCGGCGTTTTGAGGCGCAGCATTGTAATGGACCGGACTGGCATTTTCATCCAGAGTATGAAATCGTTTATATTTCTAAGGGAAAAGGGAAGCGACATATTGCCAATCATATTTCCTTTTTTGAAGAGGGAGATTTAATTTTCTTGGGGCCCCATCTACCACACTTTGGTTTTACGAACGATATCAAGGAGCCACATTTAGAGATTGTTCTGCAGATGAATCCAAATTTTTTGGGCGATCAATTTCTGGAAAAGCCAGAAATGTCAGCGATAAAGCAACTATTTGAGCGTTCGCACGTAGGTTTATCTTTTAGGGATCCGGTAAAACATCAGATTGGAGCGGCCTTGAATCGTTTGTTTCATCTGCCACCTTTTGATCGTCTAATGGGCTTGCTGAAAATATTGAACACGCTGGCTCAATCAAAAGATTATGATCTGTTAAATGTTGAACGTTTCTCTATGGAAGTAGATTCTCAGCATTTTGATCGGATGCAAGAAATATATCAGTATGTTGGGCAGCATTTTCAAGAGGAAATCAGTTTACAAGTTATATCAGATCGAGTAAATATGACGCCTCCAGCGTTTTGTCGCTTCTTTAAAAAGCTAACTAGTAAAACGTTTACACAGTTTACCAACGAATTGAGGATCGATCATGCTCGTAGATTGCTAAGTCAAAAACACTTAAGTATTGCAGCTGTTTCTTACGAAAGTGGCTTTAATAATTTATCCCATTTTAATAAGCATTTTAAAAGAATCGTTGGTGTAAGTCCCAGCGAATATCGAAAACAACAGACCCATTTGGTCTCAACAGAGCAAGATTAAGGATTGACGAAAAATAAATATATTTTTTGGCACCCTTGGAATGGAAGAATCAATGAATTATAGACTCAAGGTAGTAAATTTATTTCCAATTCCAGAACAAGTAAATACCCTCCCGATTTAAGTGAATTATATGTTTTTCGTCCCTGCATCATAAAGATGGGTTTGAAGGGACTACCTCACTATTTAAATGACATGATTAACCTAGGGAGTCTTATGCGACAACTGATTTTTTTATTTTTACTTTTACCGATAGCCTGTGCTGAAAATCCTTCAGAGCAAATGTTGTTGGGAACCTGGAATTACAATTTGGAAGCGACCTTAGCCGAAATGCAAAATCGAGGCGCTGACCAAAACACCATGAATTATATGCAGTCTATCATGATTGGGTTGCAAGAGGCCCATATTCAATTCGAACCAAGAGGTGTCGTTAAATTTACAATGCCAGATTTGGAAGAAAAGGGTACCTGGAAGCTTCAAGACAAAGATCAATTATTGGTTCTGACCTTGGATAGTAGTGAGCAAGTCTCTAAGATAGATTATCTATCTTTAGATACCTTGATCTTGTACTCTAATGATCCGTCCCAACAAAGTAACCTGAGGATTTTGACCAGGGATTAATGAATGGGCATCTTCTCCTAATGTACCGGCAAATTCATTCGCCGGTACAGAAATCTATACCAATCTTTTTACTTTAGTTTCCGAGCTTAAAGTTAAATCCTCATCAAGGTTTAGCAAAAGTAAGCCTGGTTTCTTACCTGGCTCCAAACTGCCCAAATCTTGCTCAAATCCTAAGGCTTGTGCACCATTAATAGTGGCCCAGCGCAGGAGCTCCTCAAAAGGAACATAAGATTGGTACTTAGAGATGGTCTTCATTTCCTCCAGGATAGATAGTTGCCAATTTGAGGTCAGAGAATCTGTTCCAATGGTCATTTTAGCCTTACTATCCAGGAAGATTTTATAGTTGGGTAATCGATTTTCGATATAGAGGTTGGCATTGGCACAAGTAGCCCAATAGATCTGATCACCGCCCCACTCATGAGCTGCTTGGATATCTTCTGCATTTGTCATGGTATTGTGCACAAAAAGCGTCCGACACGCAGGGTTCATATTGTCTAAAGCGTAATGAATGGCTGTTTTACCACTCGCTTGAAAATCACTAATATCAAATCCAAAGCCTTTATAAAAATCAAGGAACCCACCTGTTTTGCTTAAAAAGAATTCATTTTCATGAACGGTCTCTTGGTTGTGAATACTAACGGTACAATCAATGGGATTCTGCTGGCGGACCTTTTCAAAAAGGTTTTTTGAAACTGTATAAGGGGCATGTGGCACATAAGACTTTTGATTGCCATGCGAAGTACTTTGTCCAGCAAAGACAGCTTGGTATTGATCAAAGGTAGCTTGCGCATTTCCTTCTTGAAGGAAATCAAACATTTCAATGAAAGAATAGTAACGGAGCTTACTTTTATTTTTTTGAGCCGCTGTATCTAATTTATTGGAAATATCACCAACGGCAACAATTCCATTATCATACATTTCTTGATCTGCTTGTGTAATGGCAGTAAGGATCTCTTCCATGGGAATCTCTCGAAAAGCAACTACACTTTGTAGGAAAGGAAGTAAACCAGTACCGGTAGCGACTCGGTTTTTCATATGCGACAACTCCAGGTGGCAATGGGTATTGATGAAGCCTGGAGTGAGTACACCTGAATGAATTTCAAGGCTAGCGGGATCATGATTGGCACGCTGATCAAGGCCTACGATTTCTTCTTGCTCATTAAGGATTACGACGCCCTCTTTGATGACTTCACTGGTAATTGGAAAAACAAAATCAGCTGATATCTTGCGCATACTTCTTTTTGCGCGAAGGTAAGCATTTTTGGAAAATCCAAACGAAGAGATTAGGACTTACCAGCTTCCTCCAGCACCGCCACCGCCAAATCCGCCGCCACCGAATCCTCCAAAGCCACCACCACCGAATCCGCCGCCACCGCCGCCAGAGTTCCAGCCACCTCCTCCGCCGGGAATATAAATCCAGCCACCACTGCGGCTGCGACGTCTGCCTCTAGGTCGATTATAATCATCGTAATCATAGCGGCCACGTCGGTTATAGCCACCATCATCGTCCCAGTAATCGTCATTGTCATTTCCGAATACACTAAAGAATATGACGACAGCAACGACTATGAGAAAAAGAATAAATAAAGCTTCATATCCATTCCCTTGCTGACCACCTTCATTTTGATATTCGCCACTGCCCAATTGCATAATCACCGTAGTGGCTTCGTCTAAACCGCGGAAGTAGTTTTGTTGTCTAAAAGCCGGTGTGATTACTTGGTCAATGATACGTTTGGCCATAGCATCAGTCAAGAAACCCTCAGTACCGTAGCCGGTTTGAATATACAATTGTCGATCTTGAAAAGCAATATAAACCAGAATGCCGTTATCCTTGCCGTCCTGGCCAATACCCCAGCTTTCGGCTAGTCGGTACGAGTATTCAAAAACATCATCGCCCTCTAGTGAATTCTCAATGACCACCGCAATTTGGGTAGAGCTGGTATCATCATAAGCAACGAGTTTACGCTCTAGCTGTAGGCGCTCAGTGCTACTTAGCAGGCCAATATAATCTGTAACGAGTTGATTGGACTTAGGGGGTACTTGCTTGGCAAATACGGTTACTTGAAAAGGAAGCAACAAGCAAAGGAGTAC
>CAXIDD010000513.1:0-4180 GCA_964021975.1 uncultured Saprospirales bacterium
TACTTTCCTTCACAGATGAAATGATCTACCACCGTGCCCTGCAAGACGGGAAACGAGCTAATGCCCTGACACAAATATTGATGGGTTTTGCACTTTTTTTAGTGCCAATTTTAGTAGCCAACCTAGCCTATGACGATGGTTCTAAAATCAAACTCATCTGGTACGCCGTCTCCCTAATCGGTGCTTGGAATATTAAAGAAGGTTGGAAAAAATACCGTGCGCCGTTTGAGCCACCTAGTAATTTTGGGTATAGTCGGAAGAAGTTTAATCGGTTTTAATCATATACTTAATACAAAAAGGCCTACCCAGAAGGGCAGGCCTGAAACCACATTGTTCACCAGTTTAAAGTTCTTTATAGCTGGAGATGCTTCAAACATCTCTCTATTATCTTTTCGCTCTTTTAGTCTTCTTCAGCCGCCGCACAGTCTTCTTTCAAGGCTGTCATTTCTTCTGCACTAGCTACATTTACAATCGTACCATCCTGGTATTCCACATCGATAGGGAAAGCTAGAGTAGGACGTTCTTCACTACCAGGATTTTCTGATCTCCATGCTCTCAATTGTAGTTTAAGGCTTCTTGGGTTCTCCGCAGTAATGGTACCGCCATCTGGCAAATCTAAAGTAAGTGGGTAGACTGGTTTGAAGCAACGCTCTCCTCTGTGCTTCGCTCTTTTGGCCCGTTTACGTTGGAAGAAATCACGTCTGCAAGCGCGACGTAGCTCAATCAGACCAGCTCTGTCTTCAACCGTGATAATGGCTCCTTCTTCATCCATAACATCCAGAGGGAAAGCTAAGGTTGGACGGTCTTCTGCTTCAGGGTTGGCTTCTCTCCAATCTGCAATAGCAGTACGAAGGCCTGCATAATCGTCTACTTCGCTGGTTGTTTCATCCGGGAATTGAATGGTAATAGGAAAAACAAATTCGTAACAGCCAAAACGCCCACAGTTACCTTCTTCTTCCATGTCAAATACGGAACTGTTCACAAAGAACTAGACGTCTTCGGTGACATTAACGTCGTCCTTATCACAAGAGGTAAATAAAGTGAGGGAAGCTAAAGCAAGCATCCAAGTAAATTTAAAAAGATTGTTCATAATTTTTGTTTTTAGTTTTTGTTGAATTTTTTTGATTTTAGAAAAGCCTTATTGATTGCTTTCGTAGGGGAAAGTCAGTTGCTTGGATTTTGTACTGAATTTAAAATGTTAAAAAAATGTTAAGAAAATAAACCTTTGACTGGAAACCTAATCTTGTGATTAGAGTAGTACTTATAGGGAGCTTCTTTAAACAAGGAAAAGCTTCTTAATACGCCCTATAAAAATGGACCATGCAAAATCATTTACAGACAGATGCCTTACTTTCAAAAAAGCTTACTAACTTTCGTGGTCCAATAAAAGACGCCTCTATGAATACAGATCCTGAAATTTGGGCTTCCTTAAAAACTGGTCAGCAAAGTGCTTTAGAAAGCATTTATAATACACATATCGATTATTTATTACAGTATGGTACGCGCTTTACCAGGGATGAATTATTGGTTGAAGATTGTGTACACGATCTATTTGTTGATCTGTGGAAAAACCGGAATGGTTTGGGAATGACCAATTCGATACGAGCTTATCTACTGGTGGCCTTACGCCGGAGCATCATCAAGAAAGTACAGAAAAAGTTAAAGCATGAGGCTGGTAAAACACCAGACGAATATGACTTTAAAGCGGAGTTGGCTATCGATGAAATGATCATTGCCGCCGAAATGTCTGACGAACAATTACGGCGCTTGCAAAAGGCAATGGACGATTTGTCTAAACGGCAAAAAGAAGTATTGTATCTAAAATATTACCAAGAAGTACCTTATGATGAGATTAGTGAAATTATGGGAATTGGCTATCAGTCTGTCCGTAATCTGGTCGCAACCGCCATCCGGACGCTGCGTTCTTTAATGGAGCTATTGGTATTGGTTTTTATTTTTTGCCAATAAAAATGAGTACAAAATCAGTATAGCGGGCTTTTAATATAAAAACCAACTATGAAAAGTCGCTTTTGTTGCTTGCTTTTACTTTTTGGCCTTGTATTGGTAAGCTGTGAAAAAGAAGAAGAGATATTTGTAGATACAGATCTGTTGTCTTACTTCGAACGTTTTGAATTAGAAGCCGCCGCAAGGGGGATTACCTTTGATTATGAAGAAGATCGAATTGAAGGACATCTTGAAAACATCGAAGAGACCGATGTGAGTGGAAAATGTCAATTTAATAGCGTTTATCCAGATAAAGTAAGCATTGACGTCAATTTTTGGCGTAGTGCATCTGATTTAGAAAAGGAATTTGTCGTTTTTCATGAATTAGGGCACTGTTTTCTTGAACGCGAACATACTGAAGAAGCAACCAATGGTAATGTTTGTAAAAGCATTATGCATAGTGGTACAGGGACCTGCAGAAATGCCTATAGTCTCAGCACTAGGACTAATTATTTAGATGAGTTGTTCGTTATTGATTAACTGTATTTTAGGAGCTAAGGCTGCTAATCTAAAAGTCAAAAAACAAGTAGATGGGAAATAAAGATTTACACAATGAAGAAGATTTTTTTTCGGGCTTGAAATTCAAAAGCCAGCCGCTCAACACGGATAAGGGAGCACTTTGGGCAAAAATTCAATCCGATATTAAAACGGAAACTCCAGTTCGATCCATCAATTCTGGGCGTCGTAGATGGATCTATTATGTTGGAGCCGCCGCAAGTGTTGCAGTCGTATTGTTCTTTATTTTTGGCCGTCCTAATGGATTAGAACAGTACAGTGCACCGATGGCTAGTAATACCAATTTTGCCTTACCGGATGCTTCTCAAGTGGTTTTAAATGCGGACAGTAAGATTCGATACGATGAGAAACGTTGGGCAGAAAAAAGAACGTTGAACTTAGAAGGAGAAGCATTCTTTGATGTAGAAAAAGGAGAAACTTTTGAAGTCCGGACTTCTAAAGGGAAGGTGACGGTACTCGGTACAGAGTTCAACGTTTATGCAAGACCATCAGGTTTCAAAGTAACATGTCAGGAAGGACGCGTGCAGGTCACTACGCCGAATGGAGCTTCTGAAGTGATCACCGCTGGGGAAGGAGTAGAGTTGGAAGGAGATATCCTCAAACGTTTTGATTTAGCCCAAACAGAGGCCGCACCTTGGGTAGATGGAATTTTTGATTATAATCAGCAGCCTATTTCTGAAATAATTTCAGAAATAGAACGTCAATATGATGTGAAAATTAATTATCCAGCCGCTTTAAGGGCCCAATTAATCACCAGCCGCTTTACAAAAACGGATAATTTAGAGGAAGCTTTAGAAGATATTATCTATGCTCATCGTTTAGAATTTGAAAGAAATAACAAACTTGTTGTCTTGAAATAGAAAGAATCATTGTTCCAAACAAAAATGCTCAATGAAGAGCCGCTTAATTATTGTACTCACTCTTTGTTTACCCTTCTTCGCGAAAGCACAATTAGCTGATCGCCTGGATTACCAATTGTCGAAACCTAAATCTCTAGTAGCGGTATTTACAGATTTAGAAAAAGCTTTTGGTTGGCAATTTTCTTATGCTCAAAAGACAGTTGAAGACATTAAAATTCGTCCCTGCCAAATTAAAGCAGAAAGGATAGAAGACCTGCTCACTACATTGTTGGAACAGCACAACCTGGAATTCAGGTTGACTAAAAACCAAGAAATACTAGTCCGTCCTCAATTGCTGGCAAAAGAGTTACCACCAGAACCGAATCTATTAGAAATAAGTGGCCAGGTGTTCCAGAAAAAATCGGGCCAAGCATTGCCTGATGTAGCTGTCTATTTAGATACCTTATCCATTGGAATGGTTACAGATCAAACCGGGCGCTTTCGGTTTTCTATTCCTGCTGATTTAGAACATCGTAGTGTTTTTGTTCAGTTAATGGGGTATGAAACTCAGCAAATTCCTATTACTAATTTGGCAAGTATTGGAGTGATTAGTATGAAATCTGACGCGTTGCGTTTGGATCCGGTAACTGTCACAGAAACCGTTCCGATTTTGAGGAATATCTCCGAAAATAATGCCCTGCAAATCCAATCTTTAGATGCCAACGGTACCTCAAGTATTGTTGGGAAAGACTTATTCAAAACCATTCAACTTTTACCAGGAATTAGTGCCCACGATGAGCTAAGTGCTTCTCTCAAAATCC
>CAXIDD010000514.1:0-4166 GCA_964021975.1 uncultured Saprospirales bacterium
AGGTTCAATCAAGAATCTTGCGCTTTGTAATTGTAGAAGGAAAATGAGAGTCGATAAAATCATCATCATTTTTCTCTTCTAACTGATTTTAGGAATAAGTAGATGCACCTGAATATAAGTCTCTTTAGTTTAAGTTTTTTCTTTCAATCCAACTTATATAAAGATACTTTTCGTGCAGATTAGTATGAAATTCTTTTAAGTTAATGTCTTTTCAGAAAACTTCAGTTCGAAGAAAAGGTGCCCGTTTGATCACAAAGCACCTCTCCAAACTCGTCGAAAAACTACCAAAAGTTTTAGCTTTCAAAACTTTAAGCTCATTATTATAGATGTAGGTTATTGTACTTTTGGCGTGTTCAAGGCGAACTTCTATCCTACCAGACCTAAAAACAGAGGCAATAAACAGAAAACCAATACTTTTGCGTTCGGCAAACGAACTAAAAGAAAGGTATATTTGTCTTCCGAATAGCTTTTATTATAAATACAGCTTGATAGTGATACAGTACGAAAGATTTGACTTAGCGAACGGATTGAAGGTCTTGGTACACGAAGATTTCAGTACGCCAATGGCCGTTTTGAATGTACTTTATAATGTTGGTGCTCGCGACGAACGTCCAGAACGGACGGGCTTTGCACATTTGTTTGAACATCTTATGTTTGGCGGCTCCATTAATGTCAACAATTTTGACGATCATATTCAATTAGCGGGAGGCGAGAACAATGCCTTTACCAATAATGATATTACCAATTTCTATGACATTCTACCAGCAAAGAATATTGAAGTGGCGTTTTGGTTAGAATCGGACCGAATGCTCCAATTAGATATAGATCAAAAAGGATTGGATACGCAAATAAAAGTCGTATTAGAAGAATACAAAGAGACCTGTCTCAACCAACCTTATGGAGATGTTTGGCATCATATTGCCGAAATGGCCTATAAGATTCACCCATATCGCTGGCCAACCATCGGAAAAATTCCGGAGCATGTAGCCGAAGCGACCATGATTGATGTACAGGACTTTTACCGGAAATTCTACAATCCCAACAATGCTATTTTAGTAATTGCGGGAGCAGTTACTGTTGAAAAAGCAAAGCAGCTAACAGAAAAATGGTTTGGAGATATTCCTGCTGGCAAGAAATTAACTAGAAGACTCCCTAAAGAACCAGCTCAAAAAAAGCTAGAGCGTCGAATTCGCCAATCTAATGTGCCGGTAGATGCTTTATATTTAGCTTTCCACACCCCATCTCGGATGGATCCAGACTTTTATGCGGTTGATTTACTTTCAGACATCCTTTCAAATGGCACTTCTGCTCGATTGCACAAACGATTATTAAAAGAACAAAATTTATTTTCTCAGATTGATGCTTATCTAACTGGTAGTATTGATCCCGGTTTACTCATCATAGAAGGACGACCAACCAAGGGCGTAAGTTTAGAAAAAGCAGCCGAGGCCATTTGGAAAGAATTGGCCTTACTTAAAGCCGCCCCCATTCCAGAGCTAGAATTACAAAAATGGAAGAATCAGATAGAAAGTACTTTGGTATTTTCTGAAACTAATGTATTAAATAAAGCAATTAATCTAGCCTTTTTTGAGGTATTGGGAGAAGCAGAGTTGATCAATCGTGAAAAAGAACTATACCAAGCTGTTACTGCTGAGGATATACATCGGGTAGCTCAAAGTATATTAATTGATTCTAACTGTTCAGAACTGCACTATACGGCAGATTCTGGTGAAATAGATAAATTGATTTAGTGTAAACGAATCAGGGGTCTGTATTACTACAAACCCCTGATTCGTTTATATCGCAAAATTAATCCTCCCTATTTTCTTGCAATAGCAGCTTTCGCAGCAGCAATAATATTTGGAATTCCTAAGCCATATTTATCCAATAAGTCTGTGGCTTTTCCACTTTCTCCGAAAGAATCATTAACAGCTACATACTCTTGTGGACTTGGTAATTTCTGTGCCAACACCTGTGCTACACTATCTCCTAAACCACCATTACGTTGGTGCTCTTCAGCGGTTACTACACAACCCGTCTTTTGAACAGACCGGAGGATAGCCGCTTCATCTAATGGTTTGATCGTATGGATATTGATCAAATCTACACTGATACCTTCAGCAGCTAGGGCTTTGGCCGCTTCCACTGCATACCAAACCAAGTGTCCTGTTGCAAAAATAGAGACATCAGAACCTTCCGCTAAGGTTAAAGCTTTACCAATTTCAAATTTTTGATTCTCTGGAGTAAACACAGGCCAGCCTGGCCGGCCAAAACGCAAATAGACGGGACCATCGTGGTCAGCAATCGCGATGGTAGCTGCTTTAGTCTGATTATAATCACAAGGGTTGATAACCGTAAAACCAGGAAGCATTTTCATCATCCCGATATCTTCCAGAATTTGGTGAGTCGCACCATCTTCTCCTAAAGTTAAACCTGCGTGGGAAGCACAGACCTTTACATTTTTATGGGAGTAAGCGATGGATTGTCGAATTTGATCATATACCCGACCGGTTGAAAAGTTGGCAAAGGTGCCCGTATAAGGGATTTTACCACTAGTAGCTAGTCCTGCTGCAATCCCCATCATATTGGCTTCTGCAATTCCTGTCTGGAAAAAACGATCTGGATATTCATCAATGAAGGCTTGCATTTTGAGAGAGCCAATTAAGTCTGCACAAAGTGCTACTACATCTGGATTTTGGCGACCAACTTCCAGGAGTCCAGCTCCAAAACCATCACGAGTCGATTTTTTACCCGTACTTACTATTTGATCTAACATGAGTTATTATCTTTATTAAATTAATTGAAACGAAAAAAACTGAGACTAAGAAGCTATTTGAAATTGGCTTCTTAGTAATCTCCTAAAGTTTCTTCCAATTGGGAAAGTGCATCTGCCGTTTGTTCGGCATTAGGTGCTTTTCCGTGCCATTTGTGGGTACCTTGCATAAAGTCTACACCGTAGCCCATTTCCGTTTTCATCAATACGCAAATTGGTTTTCCCTGCCCGGTTTTAGCGATTGCAGCCTCCATACCATCAATTACTTTTTGCATATCATTACCATCTTCCAGGTGCATAACGTCCCAACCAAAAGCTTCCCATTTAGCTGGAAGATCTCCTAAGGACATCACATCTTTGGTAGGACCATCAATTTGTTGGCCATTCCAATCTACGATTACAATGAGGTTATCCACTTTTTGGTGTGGTGCAAACATGGCTGCTTCCCATACTTGCCCTTCTTGTAATTCTCCATCACCAGTCAAACAAAAAACGGTCTTATCATCGCCATTGAGTTTTTTGGCTAAAGCTGCCCCGATTGCAACGGACATACCCTGACCTAAAGAGCCAGATGCCACGCGTATCCCCGGTAATCCTTCGTGAGTAGCAGGATGACCTTGTAATCTAGAGTTTAGTGCACGAAAAGTCGACAACTCATTAACTGGGAAATAACCACTTCTAGCCAAGACACTATACCATACTGGAGAAATATGTCCGTTAGATAGGAAGAATAAATCTTCTTGCTGGCCTTCCATATTAAAACTAGGGTCGTGGTCCATGATATGAAAATAAAGCGCAGTAATTAAATCTGTACAACCCAAAGAACCACCTGGGTGTCCACTTTGAGAAGCTGATGTTTGGCGGATAATATCTCTTCTTACTTGAGACGCAATCCCTTTTAATTTTTGAATGTCAGCCATATTATATTAAGTTTTTGTTTGCTTTTAGATGAATTACTTAGGCGTTTAGTAGGTAGTAGAAATCATGATTTTCTACAGCACAACAAATGTAATAGAAAAAGGGCAATCCAACAGTATTGAGGATTGCCCTTTTGTGCAAAGGTATTGCTTTATTGATTAGCTAAATCAATGAATTAGCCATTAACCGAATCAGTGAAATTCTTTCCAGCTTTAAATTTAACAACATTCTTAGCAGGAATAGTAATTGTTTGGTTGGTTTGTGGGTTTCTACCTTGGCGTTCTGCACGGTGTGAAATTGAGAATGTACCAAAGCCAATTAAAGTAACTTTGTCTCCTCCTTTAAGAGCACCAATAACTGTTTCTAAAGTAGCATCTAGTGCTTTCTCCGCATCTGCTTTGCTAAGTTCCGCAGAACTTGCAATTTGACTAATCAAATCTCCTTTGTTCATTTCAGAAATTTTAATGATTTAATG
>CAXIDD010000515.1:0-4164 GCA_964021975.1 uncultured Saprospirales bacterium
GAGATTAAGCTTCCGGTATGCGTTTATCCATTACTCTAAACCAAAGTGGCGGCACTAAGGCCATGAGCATTGAGGTAGGATATCCAACGGGCAATTCTGGGGCCTGGTCGTGGTGATCAAGTACTTGATATTTTTTGGTAGCAATAAAATGATGATCTGAGTGACGGGTCAATTCATACAATAATATGCGACCAACTTGATAGTCCGCATTCCAAGAATGTTTAGAATGTACTCTTTCATATCGGCCATAGGGCAATAGCTTTCGGCGCATTTTAAAAAGCTCTATATAATTGATGGTCTCCAATAATAAAAAACCTACAATACCGGCAAGTACAACGGCAAAAAGACTCCACCAACTATTGACTAAAAAACTAATTAACGAGAAATATAAGAGTTGGATTAAGCTGAAGACTAACATTTCATTTTCCATACTGAGAAAAGGAATATCCATTCTTTTTAATCGTTTCCGCTCCAATCTCCAGGCACTGAGGTAACTGCTGTAAACAGATCTTAACCAGAAGGCATAAACGTTTTCCCCTTTTTTAGCACTGGCCGGATCGAGGTCTGTGGCAATATTCTTATGATGGCCACGGTTATGCTCGATGAAAAAGTGCATATACCAAGAAGGTATTAATAAGATCTTTGCTAAAGTTTGCTCTGACTTTTTTTGTCGGTGGCCCAACTCATGTCCCACATTGATACCACATGCACCTAAAACCAGACCTACTGAAATTATATGCCCTGTATACTCCAAATTACTCAGGCTTTGCTGGTTCAATACCCAAATAAATAAAAGGAGGATACCATAAACTATAGGGATATTTAAATACAATAGCCAATCAAATAGCTTCTTATTCAAGGCTACCGTTCGATTCGGTTCTACCATATTGTGTTCTGATCGTCCTAGCAAAGGCTCAATAATTGGAACAAATACAAATACAAATACAATGGTAGAGATACTGGCCCAACCACCTAATAAAAGACCAGATACACAAAAGGCAGGTACTAAATACGCACCTAAGTACTTTAAATCTTTCATGAATTTATTATAAGTCTAAAAATCAAACTATTTTGTGCAAATTAGTTCGATTTTTTGAAAAAAACAAATATGGGCAGGAAACCCCTTCAAAGAGCACGTAAATCTGATCCAGAGAAAACTACAGCCTGGTTAGAGTTGCTTTTACCTAAGCTGCAAGCAGCAGATTTAAAGGCCCTCACCATGGATGACATCGCCCAGTTAATTGGAAAAAGTAAGTCAACGGTCTACGAATATTTCCCCTCTAAAGAAATTCTTTTATTGGAAGGCGTGAGAATTAGGCTCAATACTCTAACTGCACTGCGAGCCATGATTGATTTTAAGGAAGGGGATATTAAAACACTATATGTCAACTACATCACCTTAATTGCAAACGTAGTGGCAGATGTTTCCATTTCTTTTTTAGAAGCAATTGAAAATGACTTCCCAGTCATATGGACTGAAATATTGGCAAATATGCAAGGCATTATTGATGATCTAACGCAACTTTATGAAATCGGTATCGAGCGCCAAGATTTCAAAAAGGTATCGGTCGCATTGCTGATTGAAATAGACCGTTTCTTTGTCACAAAACTGATTAACGATACCAAACTTTGGTCGGATGAACCGATTGGGCTAGAGCAGTTGATCCATGAATATCTAGAAGTTCGTTT
Organism: uncultured Saprospirales bacterium; assembly: GCA_964021975.1. Classification (GTDB taxonomy): domain Bacteria; phylum Bacteroidota; class Bacteroidia; order Chitinophagales; family Saprospiraceae; genus DATFKA01. Next base: position 1,690 of record CAXIDD010000515.1, read on the forward strand.
AGCTGGCTTAGCTAATTAGTTTCCTACATTACTAAACATTTAAGGCTACCTTTGCATTTGAAGTTGAAACAACAATTAGTTCTTTAAACGAATACCAACAAAATGAAAACAAACCACTTTTTAGCTTTATTGCTTCTAGCCGCGCTCACTACCTTTTGTACTACTCCCGAAGCACCTGTAGATTATGGTAATCCCCCAGCGGATGGGTTCAATTTAGCAGAATCTGATGAAAAAGCGATGGCAATCGCAGATGAGGTAATGGAAGCTATGGGCGGACGTCAAGCCTGGGACACCACCAGATATTTGCATTGGACCTTCTTTGGCCGTCGGACCCTACTGTGGGACAAGCAAACCGGTGATGTACGCATCGATGTACCTGGAGACAGTAGTATCTATTTAGTGAATATCAATGAAGATGAGGGAAAAGTTCAGCTTAAAGGGCAAGATATTTCAGCTTCAGACAGTATACAAAACTATGTGGAGCGAGGTAAGTCCATTTGGATTAATGATGCCTATTGGCTGGTAATGCCTTTCAAATTAAAGGACTCTGGAGTTACTTTAAAATACCTTGGCCAAGATACGATGCTTGGTGGTACCTCTGCAGATGTCTTGGAATTAACCTTTGCCGAAGTTGGGCGGACACCAGATAATAAATATAAAATATACGTTGATTTAGAAGACCGATTGGTGAAACAATGGGATTTCTTTACTAAATATGATGATCCAAAACCAAGGTTCTCAACTCCTTGGCAAGATTACCAGCCTTATGGAGATTTGCGGTTGAGTGGTGATCGAGGACGGAGCAAATTGAGTGATATTAAGGCTTTAAGTGAAGTGCCTCAATCTGCGTTTAATAACTTTGCTAAGCCAGAATTATAGACACTTTCTAGTTGCTGATTTTAAGGTTTTACAATAAAAATATACTTATCTTTGTATGGTATTAAAGCTTTAACCTGAATTAAAACCCTGCGCGGACAAACACGTCTGCGTAGGGTTTTATCAAATCAGGTATAAACCATTAACTATGCCTACAATTTCAAGACGAGCTACAGAGGTGCCTTTATCTCCATTCAGAAAATTGGTACCCTTCGCAGATGAAGCCAAAGCTAGAGGGATTCATGTTTACCATTTGAATATTGGACAACCAGATATTCCAACACCGCCAGCTGCCTTGGCTGCCCTAAAAAAAACAGATTTAAAGATATTGGCTTATTCTCCTGCCGTTGGAAACTTATCTTACCGAGAAAAATTGGTAGACTATTACCGGCAGTTTGATGTAGAGATTAATCCTTCGGAGATTATTGTAACAACTGGAGCATCTGAAGGAATTCAAATGGTCTTTTATGCTTGTTTGGATCGAGGGGATGAAATCATTATCCCAGAGCCTTTCTATGCCAACTATAATGGTTTCGCACAGATTGCAGATGTAAACATTAAACCCGTACCCACGTATATTGAATCAGGATTTGCTTTGCCTCCAATAAGTACTTTCGAGCAGCAAATTACCAAGAACACGAAAGCTATCTTTATAACCAACCCTAGTAACCCAACGGGTAGTTTTTTCTCAAAAGATACTTTATTTGAACTAGCGGCCCTGGTGAAAAAGTACAACCTCTATTTATTTGTAGATGAAGTATACCGGGAGTTTTGCTATGATGACCAAGAATTCTATTCTTGCTTGAGACTTGCTGGTCTAGAAGATCATGTGGTGATAGTAGATTCGGTCTCCAAACGATACAGTGCGTGTGGCGCAAGAATTGGTGCTATTGTAACCAAGAATCAAGCCGTATTAGACAGTTTGACTAGATATGCTAAGCTACGGCTGAGTCCTCCTGGATTGGCACAGATTTTATCCGAAGAAATGGTGATGACCAGCGGTGATTATTTAGCCGAGGTGAAAGCAGAGTACGATCGCCGAAGAATGGTTGTTTACAATCGGTTGAAAAAAATTCCTGGTGTTTTGAATTATAAACCAGGTGGGGCGTTTTATTGCTTTGCCCGTTTTCCAGTCGATAGTGCCAATGACTTTTGTAGATGGTTATTGGAGTCTTTTTCACATCAGGGAGCAACCATTATGTTATCTCCTGGCGAGGGGTTTTATGCTACTCCAGGAAGAGGTGTTGATGAGGTCCGAATTGCCTACGTCTTAAATACTACAGATTTAAACAAAGCAATGGATTGCTTAGAAATAGCTTTAGTAGAATATCCTGGCAAGACTAATACCGTAAAAAATCATAACTTAGTAATGAATAAAGAATAAGTAATGGGACAGTATTATGTTTAATTTAAGTTCAAAGTATAATTTTGCCTGAAAGTACATAAAGACAATATTGTCCTATTACTTAGATTCAAATAGCTTCTTAAGTTACTTTTAACCATTACATAGCTACCAAAACATTGTAACGGCGAATTCATTCGCCGAATGAAAACCATATGAGCTACCAACAAATTCTACAAAGTCTAAAGAAAAAGGAA
>CAXIDD010000516.1:0-4161 GCA_964021975.1 uncultured Saprospirales bacterium
GTGCCTTTTCGACTTTAAACATCTCACGGACCATGAATAGACCTGCTAAAAAACCAGAAGCAAACAACAAACCATACCAACGTGGCGTCACTGGTCCCAGTGTAAATATTTCAGGACTTACGTCCCAGGTGATGTAGCTAAATATCATAATGTTAGGAGTGATGATTCAAAATCTAGCCCAATATTAGCATTTTTTTAGCGATCCAACAGGGAAAGGATTGACTTTTCCATTTTGGATCCTACTAAAAAAGCGGTACAACTTAATTGCTGCACCGCCGATTCGTAGGTTTAATGGGATATGTACCACTCAAAATAAATTGTATTTCTGTCTTAAAATGTATAACCTATCTCTTTTGCATAGGTGCTCATTCATTTTTCGTACAGATTTACCAACAACTTTTATGTAATGAATTAAAAAATAGAACAGTGTCTAATCAAAGGAAAATGGTTTTCAAAAAACTAGGGTTTAGCTGTTTGTTTAAAAATGTTCTTCTGAACAAAAGGCTTTTCATCTTTTTTATTCGAAAAACCTTTTCGTCCAGATTCATGGGATTAAATATACTGGGGAAAATATTTTATGGGTTTCAAGTGTAAAATTCAAGGGATTATCATGCTTTATATTACTAAGTGTAAGCTAGACTTACTTTATAACCAATGTTTATACTTTTTTTTAAAAAAAACTTTCGAAGTGGATAATCTTGGTAATTTTGGATAGCTAAAATTCAAGTATATGCAGCTACCACTTCATGAAATACCTAAGTATCGGACTTTACTAAATGCGCCCCGTTTTTTGACCAATCCCATTCAATTAATGGAGGAAAACATTGCACGGTTTGGCGATACTTACCGCTTCACAATGGGCAAGCACCCTGCTATTTTCACAGCCAACCCAAACTTCATTCAGCATATTCTGCAAAAGCAACACAAAAGATACGTTAAGTCACCACCGCATTTTGAAAAAATTGCGCGTTATCTCGGCTATGGCTTATTGACCATTGATGGAAGTCGCTGGGTCAGGCAACGGAAATTAATTCAGCCAGGCTTTAGTAAAAAAAGGATTGCTAAGCTTACGGAGATTATGCATACCGTAATCACTGATTTTTTAGCCGACTTTGACAAAAAAATTGAAAAAGGGCCCGTAGATCTTTATGAAGAAATGCAACAACTTGCCTTTAACCTAGTCGCCCGATCCATTTTCAATCTTGACATTGACAGTCAACAACTCCAAACGATTAGCGAGCGTATTAGCTATCTGCAACATTATGTAATCAAGGAGATTCGGACGCCATTTTTAATGCCCTGGCTGAAGCTCAGTGGACAGCACCCTAAAGCTCTAAAACTCGCAGCCGAAAATGATGAATTGATCCGACAGTTTATTCGAAAGCGACGACAAAGCAATCAGTCGTACGATGACCTTCTCCAAATGCTGATAGATGCTCGATACGAAGACAATGGCGAGCCCATGGAGGAACAGCAGTTACTGGATGAAGTTAAAATTCTTTTTGTAGCGGGCCATGATACCACTGGAAACGCACTATCCTGGGTTTGGCACTTACTGGCTAAACATCCAGATTGGCTAAATCAGGTACAACAAGAAGTGCAACAACAGTCACAAGGCGCCTTCTTGCCTTATCAATCTATCCTAAAACTTCAAAAAACCAAACAGGTTATTGAGGAAACCATGCGTTTGTATCCACCTGCCTGGATTACAGATCGAATGGCTATTGAGTCGGATCATTTTCAGGGAATTGACATTCCTAAAGGTACCATGGTTATTACCTTTTTTTATGGAGCACATCATCATGCAGACTATTGGAAAGCGCCAAGTCATTTTCGTCCAGAACGCTTTGATCCTACTTTCAAAACAGCTACGTCAAAGCAAGCTTTTTTCCCGTTTGGGGCTGGCCCACGTTTATGTATAGGACATCATTTTGCAATGCTTGAGATGAGTTTAGTGTTGGCCAGAATGGCCGGAAGGTATACCTTTAAGCCTGTAAATAGCCAAGTAGATCCATTGGCTTTGATCACGCTGAAACCTAAATCGGGTATTTGGATGGAAGTGGAGAAACGGCAATAAAAAAAGATCAATTCTAAATCGAAGAATTGATCTTTTGCCTACTTAAAAGTAAGTATTTTTATACGGCACTCATACTTGTGATGAGTAAAGAAACTTCATTGTTCAAGACCTCGATGAAACCTCCGTCTACTTGGTAGGTCAAACGTTTACCAGCATTGGTTTCAGATTTCATTGCTTTACTCTCCTGGTCATAAAACTCGAAAGAACCTTCACCCGTAACAATGGTTACTTTACCATTTTCAAGTGCAGAAACGATTGGAGCGTGGTTTTTAAGAACCTGAAACTCACCGCTTACACCAGGTACTTTTACACTTTCAATCGCACCTTGAAAAATGGCTCTATTAGGAGTAAGTACTGTAATATTCATAATTGCGATTTTTAGAATGGCTGATCAATCCTGATCAGCCATTTTATAATAGATTTCGATTATCGAAATTATCGTTAGATTAAGAAATAGAAACAAAATAGCTAAATCTAAATCACCTTAGATCAACTAAGTCTTTTCGTTTCTAAGCAGTTTCTGCCATCATTTTCTCACCAGCCTCAATCACCTCATCGATGGTCCCTTTCAAGTGGAAAGCAGACTCAGGATACTTATCCATCTCACCACTCAAAATCATTTTGAATCCTTTGATAGTATCCTCAATATCAACAAAGGCACCTTTTAGTCCTGTAAACTGCTCTGCCACGTGGAATGGCTGAGACAAGAACAACTGTACCCGACGTGCACGAGATACAACAGATTTATCTTCGTCAGATAATTCTTCCATACCTAGGATCGCGATGATATCCTGTAACTCTTTATAGCGCTGTAGGATATTGATTACATCCTGTGCAACTCCATAGTGATCGTCACCGATTACCTGTGGATCAAGGATACGAGAAGAAGACTCTAAAGGATCAATTGCAGGATAGATCGCTTGGGAAGCTAATTTACGAGACAATACCGTAGTTGCATCCAAGTGAGAGAAAGTCGTTGCAGGTGCTGGATCCGTTAAATCATCCGCAGGTACATATACGGCCTGTACAGATGTGATAGATCCACGCTTAGTAGAAGTAATCCGCTCTTGCATTAATCCCATCTCTGTTGCCAGTGTTGGTTGATAACCTACCGCTGAAGGCATCCGACCTAATAGTGCTGACACCTCAGAACCAGCCTGCGTAAAACGGAAGATATTATCGATAAAGAACAAGATGTCCCGGCCACCGTTTGGATCGCTCATGTCACCATCACGGTAATACTCTGCAATAGTCAAACCAGAAAGTGCCACCCGTGCACGTGCACCTGGAGGTTCGTTCATCTGACCGAATACTAGTGTTGCTTGAGAAGTTTCCAAAGCTTTTTTATCTACTTTAGAAAGATCCCAACCACCAGCTTCCATACTGTGCTTGAATTCTTCACCATATTTGATAACGTTAGATTCTAGCATCTCCCGTAGTAAATCGTTCCCTTCACGAGTACGCTCACCTACACCGGCAAATACAGAAATTCCTTCGTAACCTTTTGCAATATTGTTGATCAGCTCTTGGATCAATACCGTTTTACCTACACCGGCACCACCAAATAAACCAATCTTACCACCTTTCATATAAGGCTCTACTAAATCCACCACTTTGATACCTGTGAATAATACTTCTTTAGAAGTAGTCAGGTCTTCGTATTTAGGTGGCTGACGGTGGATTGGATAAGCACCTTCTTTAGAAAGTGCACCGATACCGTCGATAGGCTCTCCTACTACATTAAATAGACGTCCTTTGATCGCTTCACCAACAGGCATTGCAATTGGCTTTCCAGTATCAACAGCTTCAGTACCTCTAGTCAAACCATCAGTAGCATCCATTGCTACGGCACGAATAGAATCTTCTCCAAGGTGTTGTTGCACCTCAAGTACTAAAATATCGCCGTTATCTCTTTTGATTTCTAGGGCGTTAAAAATTTCCGGAAGGCTACCTCCGTCTTGGAAGGATACGTCCACAACTGGACCAATGACTTGCTTTACTTGACCGATGTTCGCCATAACAAACTCATCTATTTGAATGAAAGAAAAGTATTTTCTGAATTTTTAAGAAGGAGGCTTATTTCG
>CAXIDD010000517.1:0-4154 GCA_964021975.1 uncultured Saprospirales bacterium
ATTTGGTTGATGAAGGATTGATTAGAAAAATAGGCAAAGGAAGAGCAACAACCTATATTTCAAATCAAAAATAAAGAACTAAGGAAAACGAAGAATTAGCCCAAACTCTTAAACTCATTCCGCTTATCGCTGCACGAGATTTAATACTACAATAATGTGCGCTCATTTCTCATAGTCGCGAAGCTTGTACACCATATTTATTTTGGGGAGTTGAGCAAAGTTGGAAGTTGTGAAATTGTGAATTTTGATTTCTTCATAACAACTTAAATTTAATACTTTTTCTATTTTTAAGCTATCTTATATTTTTGGAAGTCTTCAAAGACAAGAAATGCCCCCCGTTTGTATTAAGTGTTAGCCATAAACTACCATATGAAAAACAAAATTCTACGCTTCTTTAGACAGACCTATTTACCAGAAAATCGATTGGTTACACCTAGGGATACTTTTTGGATAGGTGCTAGCATAGGTGTACTGTTTTTGGTGTTTTTCTGTATCTTATCCAAAGCTGTAAATACCTACTTCGGTATTGAAAAAATATGGATTGTCCTCATAGCAATCGCCACTTCTGTTTTGTTATTTATGGCATTTGGAATCCTTTTATCTCTTGTGTTAAAACATTTAAAATATTATCCAGCCTATTTTATAGCGGCATTAGGTGGAAGTATCGGGCTATTACTTACTTTGAAGGAAGTAGGATTCGGGATTCCGAAGGATTATTTCTATTACGGTGGATTATTTGCTATAGTAGCCGTTGCGATGCTGTTTGGTGGTTTATTTGTTTTGTTTTCTGGTCAATGGCGAAAGTTCAAGACTCTAAAGCGTTACCTGATCATCGCTTGTCTGTTACTTGGTGGGGCCTATCTTTCTTTCACAGGTTTTTGGCTATTGCGAGAAGGAGAAAATATAGAAATGGTTGACTTTTCACAAAATGCTTTGGACCCAGCCTATCTTTTAGACCTTCCAAACCCTTCTGAACAAGGACCATTTGAAATAGAAAAATTTACTTACGGCAGTGGGGTCAACAGAATGCGTAAAGAGTTTGGGGAGGAGGTTGACTATAAATCCGAAGTGGTTAATGGCAAATATATCCTTCCGGCTTGGCGAAAGAAACAAGCTAAAAAACGTTCTTGGTATTGGGGCTTTGATGTTGAGCAATGGCCAATTAATGGCATTACCTGGATGCCGGTTGGTAAAGGCCCATTTCCAGTTGTATTGATCGTGCACGGGAATCACAGTATGGAAGAGTACTCTGATCCGGGATATGCCTATTTGGGGGAGCTTTTGGCGAGCAGAGGATATATCACGGTTTCGGTGGATGAAAATTTCATTAATGGTTCCTGGGCAGGAGATTTTCGCGGAAAAGAATTACCTGCGAGAGCATGGTTGCTTTTAAAACACTTAGCACAATGGAGAACTTGGAACAATGATGCTTCACATGAATTATCTGGAAAAGCTGATCTTACTAACGTTGCACTTATTGGACATTCTCGGGGCGGTGAGGCAGTACCTATAGCAGCTGCATTTAATAGACTTTCTTATTTTCCTGATGACTCCCGCGAGAAATTCGATTTTAATTTTGGCATAAAGACGGTGATCGCTATAGCTCCTACCGATTATAGGTATGATCGAAGAGTACGTATAGAAAATGTAGACTTTCTAGGATTGCAAGGGTCTTATGATAGTGATGAGGATAGTTTTTATGGACTACGGCAACTCCAACGGACAGACTTTAAGGATACTAATTTTCACATGAAAGCTGGAGTTTATATTCATGGAGCAAACCATGGACAATTTAACAGTATTTGGGGGCGGCACGATGCGGGATTTCCTCAAAGCCTGTTTCTGAACACTAAACCCATGATTTCTGGAGAAGAACAAAGAAAATATGCTGAAGTATTAATTAGTGCTTTTCTTGAGACATCGATTAAAGGCAATCAAAAGTACAGTACCGTTTTTCAAGATTTGCGTAAAGCTGCAGATTGGCTGCCTCAGGAAACCCTGGCTCTTTCACTTTATGAAGATACGAACACTAAATACTGGGCTGATTTTGAAGAAGATATCGAATTGTCAACAACAGGATCTGGTCGGGTGACAACCGAAGGGTTCGATATTTGGGCAGAAGACTATTTACAATTTCGGGCAGGTATGCATCAAGAAAACCATGCCCTTGTACTTGGCTGGCTAAAGGACTCCATACCGGATAAGGCCATTTATGAAATTGAATTTGATACTTCTGTTTCCCTATCTAAAAATGATTTCCTTACGCTGTCCATAGGCGCTGGCAATCCATCCTTATTTAAAGATTCTGATATCAAAGTCAAAGAAGATAGTCTAGTCAACGATGTTATGATAATTTTGAAAGATAGTTTGGACAATCAATCGACTATAAAATTGTCTGACTATAAACGGGTAACACCACGGCTTAAAATCAGGTTCTTAAAAACTAAAAAACTAACCACGAAGAGATACAAAAATGAATGGGAACCCAACCTAGAAAGTGTTTATATTCCCGTAAATGCATTTGCTGAAAATGAACTAGATGTATCCAATATTGTGAAAATTACCATACAAGCAAATACCGAAAAAGGAGGAATTATCTTGCTAGACCGAATAGGCGTTCTTCGTGAAAACCAATAAGAGCATGAAGTAGAATACCTGATTTCGAATGAACATCTATCGCTAACACCTGATGATGACTGAACTCCCTTTTTCTTGACTTTGCTTAATAAATTTTTGTTGTCTACTTATTCCTTTTCCACACTACTCAAAACCTCCCGCTGTAAATCCCGAATAACGCCCTTCTTCTTGGGGTCATACAACCAATTGTTGTCAAAGTGATCCAAGATCATAGAATTGGGATCATCAGATAAGGTAAGGCTGTGGAATTGGGCGCCTTTATTTTGTTGGAAAAATTGCACATCTTTTAGGACTTCTTTATTGACTCGATACATGATAAAGTCAGAAATCACCAGGACGTCGGCATCTTGATAATCATTGGTTTTGAGCTGCCGAATGGCTTCATAAAGTGGTAAGGAAATATCCGTACCACCGTAAAAGGACATCCTTAAAAACTTGGCGAGTTCATCAACGGAGTTAGCGATATCGTATAAATCCAAGGTCTTTATTCCAATGGAAAAATTGATCAGATAAGCGCGTCGGTTTTCCCGGATGGCCATTTTGAGAATGCCTAAGCTCAGTACTTTCGCGATCTGCTCCGGGCGGCCTGTCATAGACTCACTGGTGTCTACACAGACGATAAAAGGACCTTTTTCTTTTTGCTTGACGCGTTGGTTGACTTCGGTGTATTTATCTTCGCTCTTGATTAGTTTCCGATCTTCGTAGCGGAAAGTTAGTAGGTTCTTTTCCGCAAATTTTTGCAAAAATAGATTCTCCGTAGAAGGATCACTTAGTAGGCCTGCTTCCGAACTGAGCAGGTTGTTAAGGTCATTACTTTCGTGGACGCCTACAATTTCAGCTTTAGAGAACTCATCCCTTACCCATTCCTGTCGGATAATGGTTTTCTCAAAGGTTTCTTCCTCCATCTCAATTTCAGCCTCGCGTAATTTTCCTAAAAGATCGGCCAGTTCTTGTAAAGACTTTTCGTCTTTTAACAACTCATCGTATTGCTGAATGACATCAAAGGAACTGTCTTGCCAAAGTGACCGCGACATGTCCCAACCCAAATAGTCAGAGAAAGGAGTGATGATATCCATTAATTGTTGGTACTCTTCCACCTTGGCATCCATTAATTCGAGGTATTCTTCCCGTTCTTGCTCCAGTTTTTGTAGCTGGTATTCCAGTATCTTTCCGTTGAGTAAGGCGTCCCATTGGGCCAAAAGGTCGGTTAGGATCAACTCCATGCGTTCCTGGTCCTTAGCAGGAATTTGATCCAAGGGTTTGCTCCCAATGATGGTCTGAAAATTTTCCTGATAAAAGTAAATATCCAGTTCTTCTTTCGGATAAGTGGCCTTTAGGTATTCTGTCATGACCGACCAGCGCGTTACAAAAATATGCTTGGGCGTGATGGACCACATAGTCAGCCGTTTGACTTCCTCCTCGTAGGGATTGGTCTGTTGCACCTTATTGTAGGTCTTCCTGATCCAATATAGCGTATCCAGAACCAGTTGTTGTGTGATTTGATCGTTGCGTTGCAA
>CAXIDD010000518.1:0-4152 GCA_964021975.1 uncultured Saprospirales bacterium
TGCCAACAATACCAACTATTCTAGGGTGGTTGAGTTCAATATTTCCTTTTACAAATAACAAAGCAGGACTGTCTCGAAATTGCAGTAGTTTATTGGGATAAGCAGAATCTTGAAAACTGATGACTTGGATGCCATGTTTGTCTAATAAATCACACTCGCGGGCTGCTCTTTTAAGCACGTCTGGGTTTTTAATATGGGCAACCATTTGAGGACCAATACCTGGTACCTTTAGAAGGTCTTTGGGTTTACTTTGGAAAACAGCAGCAGCACTACCATAATGGAGGATTAGTTGTTTGGCCGTAACCGCGCCAACTTTAGGTACAAGGCTTAGTGCAACCTTGTATAGTAAATCTTGCATCTTTAAAAATGGATTAGTGGGTGCTAATCCTATAGTAGTTCCCAAATCAACATTGAGAACTACTCAAAATATCGTAATTTTGAATTAATCTGGACGAAAAGGTGTTTACACAAATACAATGTAAAAAGCCTTTTATCCAGAAGTACAAAAATACGTTTAAACTTTTCGGATTCCAAATCTCTATTTGATGGCAGACAAAAAAACAAGTTTAGTACCGCGCTTCGAAATTTTAATCATTCTAGTATTCTTTATCAGCTTCTTAGGTTGGGCTGCCAATAAATGTAGCCGCACGAAAACAACTCTACAAGCAGAAAATGCGGTTTCTACGCTAGATTCTCTAGAGCAATCGGATACACTGAGCACTCCTGCAGGTGCCATAGAAACACCACCACCGGTGATAGCCACCCCAATGCCTGAACCGGAGCCTCAAGTCTCTAAAAGCATTCTTTATGTGGTCATTGATGATTTGAATATGCGTTCTACACCTTCTTTAAATTCAGATGTTATCTCAGTATTCAAACTCTTTGATGAGGTAGAATTCATGAATGAGGTGACAGATTCTACCACTCAACTTAAATTGAGTGAGACCATCGTTGCAGATGAGCCTTGGGTCAAGGTCAAAAATAAGAAAGGTCGTGTCGGCTGGGTTTATGGAGCTGGTGTTCATTATCACCGTAAAAAATATCCTGGTCTTTAGTTACTACCTTCTACTCTGATTGATCCAGGTAGAATAATTCTAAGTCCTGGATCAATTGAATGGCTTGTGATTTATATTGCTTTTCTTCCGAGAACCCTTGTTTATCCAAAAAAATGGCCCATGCTTTGTATTTAGTTGGAGCCAAATCTGCTTGCGCTATTCTCACCATTCTGGCCAAATAATTGGAATGATCTCGGAAGCTTAACCAGGCCGTATCGTAGCTGCGGTAGCAATTGCCATAGAGTCTGGTTGAGCTACCCTCCCAATCTGCGGCACAAGGTAATTTGAAAAAATTATTGTGATCCTGTGCTAAAATACTGTGATTGGCACTGGACAAAAGTAATCCATTTGCAATGGTAATGGAAGCTGGGATTCCATACTTCTTTTGTTCCGCAATGGCAACGTGGGCAAATCTTTTGATGAATGCATCAATTTTTATAGGATCAATTTTAGCTAGTTTGGCTAAGGCCTTGATTTTATCTGCTTTAGGCTGACTGGTGGGCTGATCTCTTTCTTTGGTTTTTTTACGCCAGCTGGGTACAAAGGGTTGTAAATTAAAGCGATCTGCTTTTTTAGGTTCAGCAGCCAATTCAAAATCTGATAAAATTTCTTGTTTACTGATTGGCGGTTGAGACATTGGAGCCGTTTTTATGCCTTTCTTATTGGCTTGGTTTAAATGGATATTAAAGCGCAATTCATCTTGAAAAGCAACGACAAGAAGAAATAGGGCTATCCCTACTTTAAACCAGTTTTTTCTTAGAAAAGATAGTAAAATCTGTTTCATTATTGTTGTTTTTATCCTTGATGATGATAGGACTCTACTTTAAAAGTAAAACTATTTGTTTAAAAATAAAACAAAAAACAACAATTTACAAGATTTATTAAATAAAATGTTTTAAAAAAGCACAAGCCCTTCGCAAATAACGGAGGGCTTGTGCTTTTCTAAAAAAAAACTACTTATTTCAACTGATCCAAGGCCTGATTTAAATCGGCAATTAAATCGTCAATATCTTCTACTCCAATACTCAAGCGCACCAGAGAGTCAGTCAAGCCAACTTTCATGCGTTCTTCTTTGGGAATTGAACCGTGGGTCATGGTGGCAGGATGGCCAATTAAGGATTCTACCCCGCCTAAAGATTCTGCCAGGGCAAATATTTTGGTATTTGCCAAAACATCTGTGGCATATTCTAAAGTATCGGTGTGTAGATCAAAAGAAACCATGCCTCCGAAATAGCGCATTTGCTTTTTAGCAAGCTCATGTTGAGGATGCTTAACTAGGCCTGGATAATAGACATTATTAACTTTTGGATGTCCCAATAAAAATTGAGCTATTCGACTAGCATTTTGGCAAGAACGCTCGACCCTTAGATGTAAGGTTTTGATGCCCCGTAACAATAAAAAGCAGTCTTGTGGGCCGGGTATTGCTCCTACTGCATTTTGAATGAACCGTAAGCGACTTGCTAGTTCATCATGCTGAGTAATAACAGCACCATGAATTAAATCGGAGTGTCCTCCCAAATATTTAGTGGCAGAATGTAAGACCAGGTCTGCACCAAAATCCAGTGGGTTTTGTAAATAAGGAGAAGCAAAGGTATTGTCTACACAAGTTAGGATTCCCTTTGATTTTGCTAAATCGCAAATTGCTTGAAGGTCAATAATATTCAACATTGGATTGGTAGGAGTCTCCAACCAGAGCAATTTGGTGTTTTCTGTAATGTTTTTTTCTAGTTCTTCTACCGAAGTCATTGGAACAAACTTGGGTTTTAAGCCAAATTTTTCGTGTACTTGGGTCAATAAGCGATAAGAACCACCGTAAATATCATTGGTACCTAGGATCTCATCACCAGGCGCAAATAATCGAATCACCGCATCCATCGCCGCCAGGCCACTTGCGAAGGAAATAGCGTGTGTACCATTTTCCAATGCCGCCAAATTTTCCTCTAACACTTGTCGGGTCGGATTTTTCGCCCTGGCATATTCAAAACCTTTATGCTTGCCGGGAGCCTCTTGCACGAAGGTAGAGGTTTGATAGATTGGGGTCATGATGGCGCCCGTGCTTGGGTCTGGTTCAACACCCGCGTGGATACATTTCGTTCCGAATTTCATGTTTAGCAGTTATATTCTGTCTATTAATTACTGGTCATTTGCAGATAAGTTTGCTTACCACATTCCAGGAAGGTGGCATATTCATTTTTATCTGGAGTATAGGCAGCGGGACTATTCAATAATTGCATGTCTGGTGACATTAAGACATAATAAGGCTGCGCAACGGCGTTAAAATATTGCTCCTGAAAATAAGACCACTTATTACCATAAGTTCTCAGCGTCTTCGTACCCTGAAAGGTTTCTACTCGAAGTTGTTGATCTTCGGGAAGTTCTTTTTTGTCATCGACATAAAGAGAAATCAATACAAAATCATCTTTCAAATACGGATAGACTTCAGGTTCGGGCCAGACGTGCTCTTCCATTTTACGGCAATTGACACAAGCGTAGCCTGTAAAGTCAATCAATACCGGTTTGTCTACCTTTTTAGCGTAAGCTAAACCTTCTTTCAAGTCTTTAAAACAAGTCAATTGTTGCGGACAATCACAAGGCTTGAAAAAACTGTAGCATACTGGAGGTGCAACACCACTCAATATCTTTAGTGGACGATAACTGCCCATTTCAGAATTGACCATAAATCCACTTGCTAAGTAAATCACCGCTGCTACGGATATACCACCTAACAGTTTTTGGACGATTGGTATCTTTTGTCCTTTGGTATCATGTGGGAAGCGAATGATGCCAAATAAATATAGTGCTAGGGCTGCAAAAATCACAATCCATAAACCGAGGAACAGTTCAATTTTCAGGAAATTCCAGTGTTCCACTAAGTCTGCATTGGATAGGAATTTAAGCGCTAAGGCCAATTCCAGGAATCCTAAAGTTACTTTGACGGTATTCAACCAGCCACCAGATTTGGGGAGTGCGTTCATAAAACCAGGGAAGGCTGCGAAAATACCAAAAGGCAAGGCCAAGCCCAGTCCAAAACCAGCCATTCCTGAAGTCAACTGCCAGGCACCACCGTCGGAAGATAAGGCGCCAACCAAAAGCGTTC
>CAXIDD010000519.1:0-4148 GCA_964021975.1 uncultured Saprospirales bacterium
ACAGCATTGAGAGTCAGGCTTATTTTCCTGGTTATATGCAACGCTATATTGGCAAATACAATAGTCTACCTGGAAATGGATTTTACAAAAGGGGTTTCTCTAGCGATTTGCTCAATTTTAACCGTGGATATGACTTTCTAAATAGCCAAGCTTATTTAGCGTTTAATTTAACCGATCATGTTGGGGTGCAATTTGGCTACGGCCAGAATTTCATTGGACAAGGTTATCGGTCCATGTTACTTTCTAACTTTGCTAACAATCAACTTTACCTAAAATTAAATTGGCGCGTCTGGAAGCTACATTTCCAAAATATATTTGCGGAACTCAAAAGTCAATCTGCCCAAAGTTTAGGTGGCAGTCAATTGGTCCCTAAAAAATACATGGCAGCCCACTATTTAAGTTTTGATGTGACCTCCAACCTAGAGATTGGCTTATACGAAGCTGTCATCTTCAATCGGCAAAATCAATTTGAATTTCAGTACTTAAACCCGGTCATTTTATACCGTACCATCGAGCAAAGTGTGGGTAGTCCGGACAATGTGCTGATTGGGATTAATGCAAAATGGAACCTTTGGCAACGCTTCCAACTTTATGGACAATTCATTCTAGATGAATTTAAATTTGACGAGTTGATTATAAATCAAGATGGCTGGTGGGGCAACAAATACGGCCTACAATTGGGACTCAATTACCCAAATGTAGGAGGTATTGACCACCTCGATTTACAATTGGAGTACAATACGGCGCGTCCATATACTTACATGCATTTTGACAGTCTCTCCAATTATACGCACTTTGGTGCACCGCTGGCCCATCCTTTGGGTGCCAATTTCAAAGAATACATTGCCCTATTAACTTACCGTCCTCATCCTAAATGGCTGATGGAAAGTCGACTGATTGTAATGGATTATGGCGCGGATATTGATGGCGACAACTACGGTAGAGAATGGAATGCCTCTTACTCTTCCAGGGTCCAGGATTATGGTAATGAGACCTTACAGGGAACGCCCGTCCGGAATGTCCTCTTTGGTTTGGATATCTCCTATAGTCTTAGACATAATGTTTTTCTGGATTTCCATTATTTCAACCGGAGCAGCAACTTAGCCAACAATTTTGATGATCAGTACATTGCCACTGGTGTCCGGATTAATATGAGTAACTATCGGGCGGATTTTTAGGTACTCAATAGAAAAGGATCATCCAAGGTATGTGGTACTTAACACCTAACCCTTATACTAATTTAAGTACTTCCTCTAGAAATTGGGCGGTATTTTGAACGCTTTGGAATGGAAGTAATAAGGACATTCGTATCAATTACAACAATCATTAATTGCTATATTTTGTCCGCATGTGCTCCTGTGACCATTCTTCAATTTTTTCATCTCCCCACCCATTTTCTTCAAACATATCATCAAAATCTTTCGTTACCTTTTCTGCGAAATAATTCATTAGTAGAAGTCGAATTTCTTCTAACTGTTCATTACTCAAATCAATACTAAATACCTTGAGTAGCTCTAGTTGTATGTTTGATAAACCTGTTTGAGTATCCATTGTCTAAATTTTTACCTTAAAATAACCATTTACTGACTATTTTGGTTCCAAATTGATATATAATATCTATGAAAGCTTAGATACCTGCTGTGCAAAAGCCAACAAATCAGCCTCTTCCAAAGTATCGGCCATAAATTGAATTCCGATTGGCAGGCCATTGGAATGGGTGCCCAAGGGTAATGCGATGGCTGGAATTCCCGTCATATTGGCTTGAACTGTAAAAATATCAGCCAGGTACATCTTAACTGGATCGTCCAGACTTTCGCCTAAATTCCAGGCAGTACTTGGAGCCGTAGGCATAAGAATAAAATCGTAGTCCTGAAAAATAGCTTTAGTTGCTTGATACACCAATTGCCGGACCTTCTGCGCTTTTGAGTAATAAGCATCATAATAACCAGAACTTAGTACAAAGGTCCCCAACATGATGCGTCGTTTGACTTCAGTACCAAAACCTTCGGTCCGTGATTTTTTATAAGTATCTAAGAGTGTTTTTGCTCCTTCTGCTCGATGGCCAAAACGTACACCATCATAACGAGAAAGGTTAGAAGAGGCCTCCGCTGTTGTTAAGACATAGTAGGCTGGTATGATATAATCTAAATAATCAAAGGGGACGGCCTCTACGGTATGGCCAGCATCCTCTAATTGACTAATGAGTGCTTGGCTTTGCTCCCGAACCTCTGAATCTAATTGCGGGTGATTTATAGCTGTATCAAAGTAGGCAATTTTAGCTTTTTTTGCTTTCGCTAAATGGGCTGTATAATTCGGCACGGCTGCTTGACTGACGGTACTGTCAAAGTCGTCTGCTCCGGCCATAATTTCTAAGGTAATGGCAATATCACTAACCGAATGCGCCAAAATACCAATTTGATCAAAAGAAGAACCATAAGCCAATAAACCGTGACGAGAAATACGTCCGTACGAAGGTTTCATACCTAAGACGCCACAAAACCCAGCTGGTTGTCGAACAGAGCCTCCTGTATCCGAACCCAAAGAAACCAGACAAGTATCCATTTGTACGGCTACGGCTGATGCCCCCGAGGACCCTCCTGGAACTTTACTAGGGTCCGCACCATTTTTGGTAGGGCCGTAGACGGAAGTTTCATTAGTAGATCCCATCGCAAATTCATCACAATTAACCCGCCCGATGATGATGGCATCTTCAGCTAACAGGCGTTCGATGGCAGTTGCAGAAAAAAGGGAGGTAAATCCTTCTAATATTTTTGAGCCTGCCGTAACCTGATGATCTTGATAACAGATTACATCCTTGTGGGATAAAACCAAGCCAAATAAGCGACCAAGGTCTTCTTTATTTTCTTGTAGTTTTTGATCAAGTTTTTTCGCTTGAGCTAACGCTTCTTCTGCATAAACCTCTACGTAGATATTGAGCGCTTTTGAAGCTTCAATTTGTTCTAAGTAATACGTTACGAGTTCTACAAAAGTGCATTTCCCTGCACGTAGGTCAGCATGAATATCGGAGAGTTGTGTGTATTTAGGTTGGGGCATTAGTTAAGCTTTTCAATAATGGTCTCAATAGACAATTTTTCTTGATCTCCACTCTGCATATTCTTGAGCGATAACAAGCCAGAATTCCTTTCCTCCTCCCCAATAATCACTACAAAAGGAACTTGCCGATCATTGGCATACTTCATTTGCTTTTTCATTTTGGCGGGCTCTGGATATAAGTCGGCGTTAATACCAGCCGCTCGTGCTTTGATGACTTGCTGAAAGGCAAAAGGATGTGTGTTTTGATCTAAGGCGATGAATAAGACCTTTAGATCACCCTCAAAAGTATCTGGAAAAATATCCAGCATTTCCATAGCATCGTAGATACGAGCTGCACCGAAGGAGACGCCTACACCGGGCATATTTTTCATACCAAAAACACTGGTCAGATCTGCGTAGCGACCTCCGCCACCAATACTTCCCATCTTCACATCGTTGGCCTTCACCTCAACAATACAGCCTGTGTAATAATTTAAACCTCTAGCCAAAGTGATGTCAAATTCGACCGTATTTTTTGCTTCGTACAGATCAAAGTAAGTGTGGAAAGTTTCTAACTCAGCAATGCCTTCGAGTCCCATTGGGCTACTCGCTAGCAGCGGTTTTAATTCAGTCAAACTCTTGACTGCTAGAATTTTTTCAATTTGATCAATTGCGGCATCTGGGATATTTTTCCGTTGCATTTCCTTACGGACTCCTTCTGCTCCGATTTTATCCAATTTATCGATGGCCACGGTCATATCTACAAATTGGTCTGAAATACCTGTCGCTTCAGCAATACCAGCCAATACTTTTCGGTTATTGATTTTTATGGTAACATCCAGATTTAGATTTGCAAATACTTCATCATAAATCTGTACCAATTCTGCCTCATAGACTAAAGAGTCCGAACCAACCACATCTACGTCACACTGAAAAAATTCCTGGTATCGATTTGCCTGAGGCCGATCAGCTCTCCAAACTGGCTGGATTTGATACCTTTTGAAAGGAAAAGATAAATCATTCTGGTGCATTACTACAAAGCGCGCGAAAGGGACCGTTAGATCATAACGGAGTCCGCGTTTTGCAATTTGTGGCAAAACCGCCTTTTCGTCTTT
>CAXIDD010000520.1:0-4136 GCA_964021975.1 uncultured Saprospirales bacterium
TTAAATAAGCTTTTTCACTGCGATGCTAATGTTTTGGTGTTTATTGAAAGCAGCTAGGCAGAATTCAAATACTTTTTAGCTGGCAATTGCCTTTGATTACTTCTGAGCATTTCGCATTAAGTAAATAGCAACAATACTAAAAACAGCGTTTGGTAGCCAAACCCCTACTAAAACAGGAATACTTTCTCCAGAAGCAAATACGGTAGCAAAACGAGATAGGAAAATAAACAAAGCACTAATACCTATACCAATAGCTAAATGTAAACCTATACCTCCCCGTACTTTGCGAGCGGCAATAGAAACACCTATAATAGTCAAAATAAAAATCGTAATGGGCTCAGCAGAGCGTCGATTTAATTCAAGTTCATACTTGCGGACATTGCTAGCCCCCCGAGATCGGAGTTTTTTGATGTAGGCCATCAATTCGGGAGTCGTCATCATATTTTGCTGATCGGCATAATCCACAAAATCATCGGGTGTTAGATTAAGCACGGTATCCCGGACTTGACCTTTGGCAACAAGCATGGTTTCTTCTCTACCATTAAAGGTTCGGATTTCATAGTTGCGCATTCGCCAGTTCCCTTCTTCTTCTCTCCACTCCATTCGATCGGTTTTTAGCATACCGACCAATTTGTTGTCTTCAAATTTTTCTAGGCGGGCATCAATGGCTACATTTTGACTTTTACGATAATTACGGATAAAGACTTTTGTATCAGGTGTTAAAAATAGATGTACTTCTCTATACCGACCTTTATCTTTGTTTTTATCGATATAGGTATACATAAAGTTGAGCATTCGTTTATTGCCGCTAGGGATGATAAAGTGACTTGCTACTAAATAAACAACCATAAGTACGGTAGCTGCAATCATATAGGGACGCAACAACCGCTTAAAGCTGGCCCCAGCATTTAGGATAGAAATAATCTCAGAATTGGCAGCCATTCTCGCCGTAAAGAACATAACGGCAATGAGCGTAAATAAAGGCCAAAGTAAGCCTGCAATAAACAAAAGGAAATTGACATAGTAATCAAAGATAATCTCTCGGTTGCTCATCTCTCCATCGATGAAACGTCCAATCTTTTCACTGAAATCAATGATGCCTCCAATCATCAACAAGATGAGTAAAGTGAAAAAGAAGGTCGATAAGAACTTCTTGATGATGTACCAATCAATTTTTTTGATCATAATATTATAGTCGATTTTCTAGCCTTGGGACCATAGCTTGTTTCCAGCTATAAAAATCACCGGCTTGAATATGTTTTCTGGCTTCACCAACCAGCCAAAGGTAGAAGCTAAGATTGTGTAAAGTGGCAATTTGCCCAGCTAAAAGCTCTTTACTATGTATAAGGTGCCGGAGATATGCTTTAGTATGTGTCCGGCTAGTTGGACAGGGGCCATCCGGATCAATTGGACTAAAATCATCTTTCCACTTGGCGTTTCTCATATTTAAGATGCCATTTGCCGTATAGAGTAAGCCATGGCGTGCATTTCTACTTGGAATTACACAGTCAAACATGTCAATTCCTAAGGCAATACATTCTAGTAGATTAGCTGGTGTCCCTACGCCCATCAAATAACGAGGCTTAGATTTGGGTAAGACACTACAAACTACTTCCGTCATCTCGTACATTTCCGGAGCAGGTTCGCCTACGGATAACCCACCGATGGCGTTGGCCGGACAATCAAAAGAAGCGACTACTTCTGCCGATTGCTTTCTCAAGTCGGTATAGGTACTTCCCTGTACAATTGGGAAAAGCGTTTGCTCATAATCATAAACCGGTCCTGTATTATTAAAGTGGTCAATACAACGCTTCAACCAGCGATGTGTCAACTCCATTGAGTTTTTGGCATACTTATAATCACAAGGAAAAGGAGTACACTCATCAAACGCCATAATAATATCGGCACCTATGGTACGCTGAATATCAATTGCTCCTTCCGGGCTAAAGAATTGCTTCGATCCATCAATGTGAGATTGGAAAGTGACTCCTTCTTCTTTAATCTTCCGATTGTTGCTCAAAGAATAGACTTGATATCCGCCACTATCGGTCAGCATAGGGCGTTCCCAATTGATAAAGCGATGTAAACCACCAGCTTGTTTGATAATATCTATTCCAGGCCTTAAGTATAGGTGGTAAGTATTACCCAAGATAATCTGGGCGTTGATCACGGATTCTAGTTCGTGTTGATGAATACCCTTTACCGTACCGACGGTTCCCACTGGCATAAATATAGGCGTTTCGATCCGACCATGATCTGTTTCGATTACGCCTGCGCGGGCAGCTGAGCCGGGATCTTTATGGTCAATTGTAAATTTAAACATCTCTAAATTTGAAAGCGTTTGCTATCTAGTTTCAATAAAATACCCAGCATAATGGTAAAACCAAGTAAGGAAGAGCCACCTCTGCTAATGAATGGCAATGGAATACCAATTACAGGCGCTAGTCCCATGGTCATGCCAATATTAATAACGACGTGAATGAAAATGATGCCGGCAAAAGCATAGGCATAGATTCGAGAAAAAGTTGATCGTTGACGCTCGGCTAAACGCATAATTTGTAATAGAAAAAATAAAAACAAACCTAAAACTACTAAGACACCAATAAAGCCATGCTCTTCACCAACAGATGTAAAGATGAAATCTGTTGACTGCTCAGGGACATAGTTAAGACGGGTCATTGTACCATTAAGATATCCTCTTCCGCTGAAGCCACCGGCACTGATGGCCATTTTAGATTGTATTAAATTATATAAGGAACCCCTTGGATCACATTTATCAGGCTGCAGCCAGACATTAATCCGATCTTGCTGGTGAGGCTTCAGGATTTCATTGAAAGCATAATTGGCACCATAAGCCAAAGCACTACAGGTCACAATAGCAGAAGCCATAATAGCAGGTAACCGGACACTTTTTTTCCAACTATAAAATATAGACAAGCCTCCAAAAAGACTTGCAAGGCTTACCAAACTAATATTAGGTTCAAAATAAGCCTGGCGTGCGCCCCACCATAAACCAAAACTGACAATGGCAGCGAGTATAACGTAAAATCGTGTTTTATCAAAGATTAAATGACTGAGGTAAGTGGTGCCTATACCAAAGAGAAATATCCAAATTAAACGAGGATCTTCAGTAATCAAACCCATAATCATTAACACCGCCATGGTAAACCCTATGACATAATAAATACTTGGAAATCCCTCGCGGTACAAAACAATCAATAAAGACATAAAAACCAAGGCAGAACCAGCATCAGGCTGGAGAATAATCAGTACAATGGGCGCGATTAGAATACCTAAAGCAATTAATTGATCTGACCATTTTTTTAAATCTGTAGTGGTAGAACTTAAAAATGCAGACATGGCCAGACAGGCTCCTAATTTAGCAAATTCGGAAGGTTGAATCGTGGAGCCACCGATGGAGTACCAGGAAGTAGCTCCTTTGATTGTTACACCAAAGAGCAGTACACCAGCCAGCAAGGCCAGGGTCACTCCATAAATAGGATAGGCAAAGGTGCGCCAGAATTTCCAATCAATGAGCATGACGATGAGCATGGTCGCAAAAGAAATAACCATCCAGATCAATTGCTTACCTGCCGAAGAACTTAAGGTCAATAAAGGCTGCCCCTCTTCATAATCTACTGCATAGATCATCACCCAGCCTAGGGTCACTAAGGCTAAGAAAATTGAAAAAGTTGGCCAATCTACATTCCGGTCTATTCCCCGCTTCTGTAACATCTACACTGTATCAATTGTGTTATAAACCAATAATTTCGCTGGCAGAAACTTCCGTATCTCTAGTAGGGATGCTTCCTGGATAATATTCTCTTAATAAATGTTGCAGCTGTAATGCTTCTAGTTTGGTCGCAAAAGCACCTGCCCGTAAGCGATAGTAAGGCCTGTTGTGTACCCAGCTGGTCGATAGATAAGGATAACGAGACTTTAAGGACTGCCTAACAGACTCCAGTTTCTGTCGATCCGTAGTAGAAATGACCTGTACGCGCCAGCCTTCTACATAAGATTTAGCCGTATTGATACGTACGTATTGGTCCATTAATTGCTCGACTTCGTAATCTTCGTTAATGGTGATTTTTTGTGCATCTGCTTCACTAATGCATACACCTAATAACAATAACACA
>CAXIDD010000521.1:0-4134 GCA_964021975.1 uncultured Saprospirales bacterium
AATAACGGTCAAAAAATAACTTCCCGATTTTATGCCGATTTTTTCGTATTAAAATTAGTGCTGTACGAAACTTTATCTAAATGATTGGTTTGAAGAAACTAAGGTCCGTAAGGGTCCCGATTGATCTCCAAATCAGTGAATAGCATAAATAATAAATTTTCTTCCAGCTGGAATTTAGCAATTTGAATACTGGACTTATTGAGTCGTTTCTTGATCACCAGTAGCATGGTGGCTACAATCAAAGCACAGTACATTTGAATCTGGATTCCATTCTCAGTTCTGCTAAAAAGATGCTTTACACCAAGATTCTGCTTTAGGATCCTGAAAAACACTTCTATATCCCAGCGTCTTTGGTAGAATCGAGCAATATCCATTGCACTTTTGTTCCAGATATTGGTTAAAAAAGTGAGCCTTTTGCCAGCCTCCACTTCTACTTCCACTAATCTAAAGACATGTTCAATAGGCTTATTTCCACTTCCAAATAAATAGACTTTGCTATCCTGAATAAATGTTAAATCATCGGCTTTACGGCCCTTGATTTGTCGATACGGCTCTATGAACTCATATTTCAAGTCCTTCAAACCACGAGTGACAAAATGAAGATGAGCCTTGTCAAATGCTACCAGCGTCTTTCTGGATTTAAGCCCACGATCAAACACAATGATGTCTTGTGGTCCTAGATTATCCTGCTCAATAGCCTGCTTCAGTGCTTTTTCCTCACTTAAATAGTCTTGGTTCAAATGCGTTTTGATGCTACCTGGCAGCTTTCCATGAAAGCCTAAAGTCAGTTTCAACTGCTTGTGACCTTTGCCTTGATCCGGCTTTCGACCTACATCCATCCCCCAATCTACTAGACCTGCTCCAATTTGTATCATTGAAGAATCAAAGCGCTTAATTAGGTTCAAGGTCTTGTGACCTTCTAAATAGCTACCATACTTAGAAATAGTCCACTCAAATAGCTCCGCAAAATACTCAACAGGCATACTATTTATGCGATCTGCTAAAGAACTATGTCGAGTTTGATGCCCTCCTTTACCACTAATACGGCGAAAAAGAGCACTCTCATTGTAGAGTTCTTCCAAGTATCGAGTCGTAATCCGATCACTACGGCTCATCGCGTATATCAGCAGTTTAAACATTCGATCTCCATATAACCGACTCACATTATGATCCACCTGATGAGCTTGTCCGATCTTTTCTAGTATTTCTTCTGGAAAGCTATTGATTAGCTTTTCAACCTTTTTATTGACCTTGTAGCCACTCATTGCACTAACTTTTTAGTGCAAGTTATTCGTTTTCTGTATATTCTCTCAAGTTTCGTACAGCACTAAAATAAAATAATAAAGAAAATACTAGATTTTTGCAACCTAATTTAAAATAATACGTGAATAGATTCTAAGAAGATTCAATTTATTATTGTACGCTTATTGCATGATGTCTCATCAAATTTTAAAGAAACATTAGCTATTTGTTACTACCCCAAGACCGATGACAGTATAAAGTATTTAATCAATCATTATAATCTATCTGTCATGAAACAAATGTTTACTTCTTTATTATTTGTATTATTTTTAATGCCTGCATTTGGTCAAGAGTCCATGGAGGAGACCAAAACTGCTCGCTTGAACCCTTGGGAAATCGGCGGTTCTATATCTGCTTCCAGTTTTGCTGGAGATTCAGTCGTTCCAGATGCCTCTTCTATTCGGGCAACCAGTTTTTCAGTAGGTGCCTTTGGACGTCTTGCGATTGCCAATCAATTTACGACGCGCTTATCTCTAAAGTATGGAAGACTTTCAGCTGATGATACGGACTTTCCGAAATTAGAAAACCGAGGCTTTTCTTTTACAAAAAATTTCACAGAATTAACCCTGGGGTTTGAATGGGAACCATTAGGTAATAACCCATTTGAAGCAGATGGAAGTTTTAAAAAACGGGTCTCTCCTTACCTCTACGCAGGGATTGGCGGTGTTTTCGGTAGTCCGGACATTAACTTCGGCAGTTCTTCTATTGAAAATGATCCAGATGTCCAAAAAGACCTGGCCAATCAAAGGAATAGTCATTTCACTGTACCCTTTGGAGTAGGTGTAAAAGCTTATTTATCGCCGCTAATGACCATTGGTGGAGAGTTGGGCTTACGTCCCGTATTCAATGATTATTTAGATGGGGTGAGTTATTCAGGAAATCCAGATGCCAATGATTGGTATGGTGTTCTCACTTTTAATATTGGTTATCGTTTAGGAATGGAAAATTAAATAATAAAGCCAAGCTTTCGCTCTAAATAATAGGGCAAACTTACCCCTTGAAAGCCTAATGGCACGGTAGCTTGAAAAACGCTAGTGATTCACATCACTAGCGTTTTTCTTTTTTAGAAGGCTAATTAAATGGTGCGCACTGCTATTATGATATCTTACTACAATGGAAATTAATTCCAAAGAAACCAGCCTAATCTTTGGATCATGAACTATAAGAAATGGCAAGCATTGATAGGGAGAACTTTGGCAATGGAGCGGTTGAATGAAAAAAAATACCTATGTTAGTTCAAATTTCTGTAAAGTCAATAGTCCGAATATGATTCAATTTTTAAGTTTTCTAGCTTTTACCGGCTTTGTAGCTTTCTATGCAACTTGGCAACTGCGAAAGGATAAATTAAATTCTCAGGATGGCTACTTTTTAGGAGGTAGATCTTTGACAGGTGTTGTTATTGCTGGTTCCATGCTATTGACTAATATTTCTACCGAGCATTTGATTGGTATGAATGGTGCTTCATATAGAAATGGAGCGATTATTATTGCTTGGGAGGTAACCTCAGCTTTAGCTTTGATCGTAGCAGCAATGTATTTCGTACCCCGTTATCTAAAAATGGGCTTAACTACTATTCCCGAATTTCTAGAAAAGCGATTTGATGGCTTGACTCGAACCCTAATTGCAGCTTTATTGATTACCTCCTTTGTCACCACACTTTTACCAATTGTATTATACACAGGTGCGATTAATATCGAAAGTATTTTTGAAATATCTGATGTACTGCAAATCTCTAAAACACAAGGCTTATGGCTGACCGTACTGATAGTGGGTATTATTGGTGCCGTGTATGCCATTTTTGGTGGCTTAAAAATGGTCGCCTACACCGATACGATTAACGGCTATGGTTTACTAATTGCTGGTTTAGCAGTCCCTATCCTGGCTTTATGGAATATTGGCGATGGGAATATCATAACGGGACTGATTAATGTATTTAATAATGCGCCGGAAAAATTTGCGGTGATTAGTGATGAGCCATCCATTGGGGAAGGGTCTAGAGATGCCATTTTACCCTTTAGTGTATTATTTACAGGATTGATTATCAACCAACTTTATTTCTGGACGATGCACCAATCCATGATTCAACGAGCTTTGGGCGCTGTCAACCTGAAAGAAGCCCAAAAAGGTTTATTATTTACTGGTGTATTAAAAATATTGATTCCGATTGTTATTGTTTTACCCGGCTTGATTGGGTTCTATTATTTTGGTGATTCTTTATACGATGACCCAGATACCGTTTATCCATTATTATTGAAGAAAGTATTACCAATTTGGATGACTGGTTTTTTTGTAGCAGTTGTAATGGGAGCTATTTTGAGTACTTTTAATAGTGCCTTAAACAGTGCAGCAACCATCTTTAGTTTGGGTATTTACAAGCGATATATCAATCGTAGAGCAAGTGAAAAACGATTGGTTTGGATTGGGAGAATGTCATCAACCGCCTTAGCTGTTTTTGCCATCAGTGTGGCCCCTTTTGTAGCCAATGCGCCAGATGGTTTGTATCAATTATTACAGCAATTGAACGGTATCTTTTTTATCCCAATGGCTACCGTGATAATGGCAGGGTTTTTCTTTCCAAAAGTATCTGCTACGGGGGCAAAAGCAGGCTTGATATTTGGTTTGCTATTCTACATTGTCATGTACTTCATCTTAAAAGTAGAGCTACACTTTGTACACATTTGGGGACTAGAATTTGTGTTGAATGTCTTGGTCATGCACCTAGTATCTATGGCCGTACCAAGAACAAATTTCTTTGAAATAAAAGATGTGGGTGTGGTAGATACGACTCAATGGAAATATGCAAAAGGGCTAAGTATTGTTTTAGTAGTTGTT
>CAXIDD010000522.1:0-4115 GCA_964021975.1 uncultured Saprospirales bacterium
AATAAGCTACACTAGCCTCCTTTAATTTGGGAGTAAGCGCTTTCATTGTTCTAGCATGCTTATCTCGACTAAGAATAAATTGCTCGATTTGTTTATCATCGAACTCAAAGTTTTGCTTAATGGATGCTGTGGCAACTCGGTCACTAGGAGGAGGTCCTCCCGGACCTTTTTGAGGTCCCATCACTAGAAAGCTAACCAATGCCACATTCAGGAGAATCAACAGTAAAATAATTCCTTTGTATACAGTTTCTTTATTCATCGTACAAGTTTTGAATAGCTAATAAGTCATAGGTTTCCACACTGACTTCATTATTGGCATAAGTATCATTTCCACTTCCTATGATCGCATAGCCATTCAGGAAGACTAAAAATAAAAAGGCAGCGGCGATCTGCATTAAAGAGCGGGAATTAAATTGTAGGACTTTCCCCTCTTTTCTTGCCCTCAAGGCTACCTCCTCCATTTTAGCTAGGAAATCTGGGCTTGGTTTTTGCTTTTCTAAGCCGTCTAGCTGTTGCATTAACTTTTCGGCAAATTCTTTATTTTCCATTTCTGTAAATTTTGATTCCTTCTGTTTCTAAATATTGTCTTAAGTTAGCTCTGGCCCTCGTAATTAAGCCTTCCACTGCTTTCGGGGTAATATCCAAAATTTCAGCGACCTCCTTCATGGACATTTGTTCTAACTTCATC
This sequence comes from uncultured Saprospirales bacterium, assembly GCA_964021975.1. Classification (GTDB taxonomy): domain Bacteria; phylum Bacteroidota; class Bacteroidia; order Chitinophagales; family Saprospiraceae; genus DATFKA01. The sequence goes on from CAXIDD010000522.1 coordinate 689, forward strand.
AAGGTGATGGCTAGTTTTTGATTTTTCGGGAGTTGATTGACTCCTTTAAAAAGGATATCTATTTGCTCTTTACTTTCTAAAGCTTTCCCAGGATGATTATAATTGCCAATTTGTAGGGTCAATCCATTGTCTTGATCCTTATCATCTATAGAATACATGATGCCAAAGCGCTTTTTCCGATTTTTATATTTTAAAAAATCTTTTGATTTATTGATAGCAATTCTAAATACCCAAGTTTTTAAAGTTGATTCCTTTTGGAAATTACTGATATTTTGGACCACTTTTAAAATAGTATCCTGAATAATTTCTTCTGCATCTTCATGGTTATGCACATAGCTAATCACAACATTGTAAATCCATTCGGTTACATGTATAGCAAGTCTTTTAATTTCAGATGAATTACCTGAAATGATGTGTTCTATGTTGAGTTTTTGAGGAATATTTACATTGTTTTAGTGCACTGTTCGAGTGAAAGACTACGGAAAATAGTCTTTTATATGGTCTTTGACGACCATTGTTGATATATCCCCCGCAAGAATTCTATATTTTTAGGATAAATCTATATTAGAATTTCTAAATGGAAACCATGCGCCAATCCTTCTTACTATTCCTCCTCCTCGCTTTACTCTCTAGTTGTAGCCCTACTATCCCAGCATCAATGCCTTTGGAAGACATTCAAATTGCTCGAGATCAATGGGGCGTACCACATATTATGGCTCCTACTGATGCAGAAGTTGCTTTTGGTTTTGGTTGGGTTCAATGTGAAGATAATTTCGTAACCCTTCAAGAACAGATGCTCGCAGTTCGTGGCCAGTTGGGACGAGTGAAAGGCAAAGATGGGGCGGTTGCTGATCTTGGGATTCAATTTATGGGACTCCGAGAAATCGTTGAAGAACGGTATACTAAAGACCTAAACCCCAATTTTCGAAATTACTTGGAGGAATACGTGGCAGGAATAAATAATTACGCCAGTCTGCACCCAAAGGAAGTCTTATTGAAAAAACTTTTCCCGCTTCGACCACAAGATGTAGTCATTGGTTATTTAATGGGCTTGGTAGAGCTCTCTCAGGCCAGACCACACTTGGAGCGAATTATGAATGGAAAGATCGCTACTGATGTTAAAAGTAATTTCCCGAAGGGATCCAATGCTATCGCCATAAGTGCTAATAAGACCACAGACGGCAAAACCTATTTAGCCATCAATTCTCATCAGCCACTAGAGGGTTGGTACTCTTGGTATGAGGCCCATTTGATTTCAGAAGAAGGACTTAATATTTTAGGCGGAACTTTCCCCGGCGGAGCAACGATCTTCCATGGCGCTAATGAGCAACTAGGCTGGGCGCACACCGTTAATCATGTGGATTTATCAGATGTATTTAAATTGGAAATTAATCCAGAAAATAAAACGCAGTACAAGTATGATAAAGATTGGCTGGATTTAAAAGAAGTTACCTATCGATCCAAAGTGAAAATTTTAGGACCACTTAAAATTAATGTCAAGCGGAAAATTTATCAAAGTCAATATGGGCCCACATTTAAAACAGATGATGGTACTTTTGCCTGGCGTTTTGTAGTGGCACAAGACATTCGAGCAGCAGAGCAATGGTACCGAATGAACAAAGCGCAAAGCTTTGAAGATTTTAAAGCTGCTCTTGATATGCAGGCCATTCCCAGTACCAATATCGTCTATGCAGATCGGGCGGATAATATTTTCTTTATTAGTAATGCCAAAGTACCGATCAGAAGCGGAGCCTATAATTGGCGGGAAGTAGTACCTGGGAATACGAGCCAGACGCGCTGGAATACTTATTATCCATTGGATAGTGTCCCGCAGGTTGTTAACCCTGCGGCCGGCTATGTTTACAACACCAATAATACGCCATTCTCAGCCAGTGGATCAGCGGATAATCCAGTAGAAACGGCCACCAATAAGACCATGACTTTCCAGCATTCAGATATGGAAAATAGCCGCAGCATCCGTTTTCAAGAATTAATTCAACAATACGAAAAGTTGAGTTATGAAGATTTCAAAATGCTTAAGTATGACCTCCAATACGGCTCTAAAATTCAAAGCCAACAGATGCAGAACCTGGATTTGATCTTTCAAGTGGATGCAGCGAAATACCCCGAATTAAAAACGGTGATTGAGCAACTGCAAGCTTGGGATAGGAGCTGTGCAATTGAAAGTACAACAGCACCTTTATTTATAATCGTTATTCAAGAATTGGTAGAAAATTTACAAGCCAGCGATCGATACACCTGGAGAGGACAGATCACAGAAGCAGATGTGATCACCGCCATGAGTGGCGCAAAAATCTTTATGATGGACAATTACAATACGCTCTCGCTTCCTTTAGGAGACTTTCAAAGACATATCCGTGGGGAACTTAGCTTGCCGCTGGGCGGTGGTCCAGATGTGCTAGCCGCGATGTATAGTCTGAAGCAAAAAGATGGCACTTACAAAGGTTTTGCCGGAGAATCTTACATCGAATTGGTTCGTTTTAGTGCGGAAGGTGTAGAAATTGAAAGTGTCAATGCTTATGGAAGTTCGGAAGAATCCGACAGCCCACATTATACTGATCAAATGGAGCTTTTTGTAAATCAACAATTAAAACCGATGACCTTGGATAAAAAGCAAACTTTGAAACAAGCTGTTAGGGTGTATTCTCCTAGTCGAGTGCTGATGACCAGCAAACAAGAGGCAAAGAATTAAACGAATTACAACAGCTTAGAAAAGACTTTTTACCCCAAAACCTGTTTGTTTCCAAGAAATGGTTGTTGGTACTGCCGTTCACCAGTAGCCTTATACATCGCATTAGCCAAAGCTCCAAAAATGGGCGGGAAGGGAGGTTCTCCCAATCCTGTTGGTTTGATGCCGTTATCCACAAAATGCACCGCTATTTCCTTCGGCGCTTCCTGCATCCGAATCATTCGATAAGTATCGAAGTTTTTCTTTTCGGGTGCACCATCCTTAAAGCTCAGTTCTCCAAATAAGGCATTACCAATGCCATCGACTATGCCTCCTTCTGCCATATTGATAGCAGCATCTCGGTTGACTACGATTCCACAATCAAGGGCACAAGTAACCTTCTGTACAACCGGCTTATTATCCTCAATTTTTAGGTCTAAAATGTGAGCGGCATAAGTATTGTGACAGAAATAAGCGGAGACTCCCCGACTTACATTCGGAAGCGTTTCACTCCAAGTGGCCTTTTCTTTAACCAATTCTAAAACGCCTGCGTAGCGAACTGGATCGTATTCATTATTTTCGCCAACTGGATCATTTTGGGCTCTTTTCAATAAGGATAATCTGAAGTCAATTGGATCCTTACCCATCGTTTCGGCCAATTCATCTAGAAAGGATTGCTCCGCACCAGCCATAAAATTGGATCGAGGCGCTCTAAACGCACCAATGGTGATGTTAGAA
>CAXIDD010000523.1:0-4111 GCA_964021975.1 uncultured Saprospirales bacterium
TTGTGCTATAGAGGGCGGACAAGTATAGAAAATGAGACCTACTAGAATACCTAAAATAAGTTTTTTCAAATTTGTTTTTATTTTTTAAGATTTATTTGGTTTTTTAGTAAAAAAGGACTTCGTCAATAAATACCCAAGCACTTCGGCCTGGTCTATACCCACTGTGCCACTTTGGCATAGGCTCACGAGCTTGGGTCTTAAGTAAGTAGTATCGGTAATTACTAGGATCAAATGCTACTTCAATTCCTTCGGTTTGAATAGGTTCGAAATCAACAGGTATGGCGGTTTTAATTTTACCTAAAATTTGGAGATTTTCAGGGGTATTACCACCCCAAATTTCGACATTTGCGGGTAAGAATATCTCAGATTCCATTCTTTTTCCGAAGCTGCCAACTACTTTATTTAAGGTAGGAGGTTTTTCGCCAAAATCAAAAAGCACTTCCATCGGTTCTTTTCGGAAGCCAAGCCATGAATTAGTTTGGAAATTTCTAATGTCACCTTGGGTTCCATCCATTAAACTACTTGCACCAAGCCCTTTATATTTAGTGTTGGGAGAAGTCCGCAAAATTATGGTATCGGCTTGCTGCCCAGCAGGGGCAACATTCAATATGGCAATATCACTACTCATCCATCCGGGGTTAAAGGCCTTGGCTTTAATGGTTGTCCATGCATCTATATCAATGGACAAGGCTTGCTCATAGATGGGTGATTCGAGGCTATCTGGCTGGCTGCCATCCATAGTATAACGGATGGTAGTTCCTGGTATCTTCGAATCAATTTTTACAGTCTCGTCTTCGGCAATAATGGTGTTTTTGTTAAGAAAGCGTGGTGGACTCAACTGGAGTATTTCCGTTGGGTCTGCTTGATAACCCAATTCAAATTGAACACCTGGGAGCATTCTCTTTAGTTCGGGAAGATCATCAATAGTAACGGAAGTACTCCAAATGTAAAGCGTTTTCAGTTGCTCCAATTCGCTCAGAACTGCTAATTGATCTTTGCTAATGGTCGTATTAGAAAGGGCCAGCTCTTGTAGGTTTTGGCAATTGACGAGCGCTTCCAAAGTTTCGCCAGTTATGGGGGTGCCGTTAAGGAATAGTTTTTCCAAATGTGGAAATTGGCCTAATAGCTCCAGGGCATCGTCTTGCAGCGGCATACTACTCAGGTTGATACTAGTCACTTGCTGTTTGGCTTCCAATAATTCTTTCAAATAGGCCGGTTTATAAGATTGGGCAATCAAAAACTTAGCCGCTAGAGCCGGAGAGCCGCTAGCCGTCGGTAAGACTGTTCGAAAGGGCGTATTCAATTTGATAAGTGTAGCTTTTTTTAAAGGGGGGAAGTTATAGCGCGCTGTTGGAGCCTCCTGTTGACTTTTTAATTTAATCCAAATGGGTTGTATGGCTAATGATAAGGGCGTACCTTCAGCTACAGTCGCAATTTTTAACTGAAAATCAGCTCCGGCTTGAACCCACTCGTGTAGTAATTGTAATTCAGCTTTTGTCAGCTGAGCTTGGTCCTCTGGAGGCATGTGGTATTCATCTTCCATTGGAAGATATAGGCGCTTAATCAGTTCGCTGCTATCTGGATTGCCAGCTATTAAAACGGGACCATTTTTACCACCCGCTAACAGGTTATTTTGATCATGAAGCTTAAGGCCACCTTTGGATTTAGAAGGACTGTGGCATTTGACACACTTTGCATCCAGAATAGGCTGAATCATGGCAGTATAAACGGGCATATCTTCGGTAATGGCCAATGCTTTATCTGCTTTTACTGGAGCTAATAAAAAGTCCTTCCCGTGGGTAATACCTCCACCAAGGTGCCCAGCCACTAGCAAAATCGCTAAATTGGCATATAGCACTGGATAGTAAACTTGTGTTCGGTTTGGAAAGTATCGATTCCATAACAATAGACCGTAAGTAAGCAAGCTTACCGCAACCGCAGACCACTTATGCCAATTGACACTCGCTGATTGATAGCCTTCTTCTTGCGCTAGAAAAAGACCCGCTACGGCAGTGAGTGCAAGACTCAAGGCCGCGATGTCCAATAGGAAACTCCGAAAAATACTTAAATTTTCTTGTTGAATTTTCTTTCTTAATAAAGGCAATAGGGCTAGAATAACTAAAAAACCAATGGGAAGATGAAGCAACAATGGGTGGGTTCTACCTAGAACCTGTAAAAAATCCGGTAGTACTAGATAGCGTTCAAAAGCTAAAAAGAACAGCAATAAAGTCAACAATGTAAAAATTAGGTAGTCTATCAGCCTAGAGCTCTGTTTCATAATCGTATTAATTGGACTACTATATATTATGCTAAGATACCTTTCACCACTTTTCCATGAACATCCGTCAAGCGATAGCGCCGCCCCAAGTGCTTAAAGGTTAATTTTTCGTGATCCAATCCCATAAGATGGAGTAGAGTGGCATGGAAATCGTGTACATGGACCGGGTCTTTAATTACGTTATACCCTAATTCATCTGTCTCCCCGTAGACGGTTCCTGGTTTGATCCCGCCACCAGCCATCCAGATAGAGTAAGCACGAGGGTGATGGTCGCGGCCATAGACATCTTTTGTGAGGTTCCCTTGGCAGTAATTGGTACGGCCGAATTCTCCACCCCAAATGACTAGTGTTTCATCCAGGAGGCCGCGTTGTTTGAGGTCCATTACTAAAGCTGCCGAAGCCCGATCCACATCTTGAGCTTGCAGGGCCATTTCACCGGCTAGATTTCCATGTTGATCCCAGCCTTGGTGGTAAAGCTGTACAAATCGTACGCCCGCTTCAGATAGCTTCCGAGCCAATAGACAATTGGCAGCATAAGTGCCGGGAAGTAGCGCATCTGGTCCGTACATTTTAATGACGCTTTCAGGTTCTTTACTGAGATCGGTTAGTTCTGGTACGGCCGTCTGCATACGGTAGGCCATTTCATATTGTTTGATTTTGGTATAGATTTCTGGATCACCAAAATCTTGATAGTTCATCTCATTGAGCTCTCCTAGTTTGTTTAGCATGCGGCGCCTGCTATTCCGGTTGGTTCCCTGCGGATCATTGAGGTAAAGAACGGGATCTTCCCCAGCACTAAACTGCACGCCTTGATGATAACTGTCTAAGAATCCATTGGTCCAAAGTTTAGAGTAGACCCCTTGTCCATTTCCCCGACCTCTGGAGAGCAATACACAGAAGTTGGGGAGGTTTTGGTTTTCACTGCCAAGCCCATAACTTAGCCAGGAACCCATACTGGGCCGATTCCCAACCTGTGCCCCCGTTTGCATGAAAGTAAGGGCCGGATCGTGATTAATTGCTTCAGTTTGCATGGTTTTGACGATACAAATCTCGTCGGCAATTTTGGCAATATTAGGAAAATAGTCGCTAATCCAGGCACCAGATTGACCGTATTGTTTAAAGTCAACCTTAGAGCCGACTAGTGGGAAACGCTCTTGATTAGAAGTCATCCCGGTGAGGCGTTGTCCTTTTCGAATAGATTCTGGTAAATCCATACCGTGCATTTCTCGCAGCTTTGGCTTATAATCAAAACTTTCCAATTGAGAAGGCGCTCCATTTTGGAAAAGGTAAATAATCCGTTTTGCTTTAGGTGCAAAATGGGGTAACCCAAGAGGTAATGCCGCTTCTTCTCCTGAAGACTTAAAAAGATCCGGAAGAAGCAATGATCCCAAGGCAGCACTTCCCATTCCCAGGCTCAATTTCCCTAGAAAATGTCGGCGATTAATATGCATTCGTTTTTTGAGAAATTCGTTGGACATGATTTGTGCTTATGTTTTGGTAATGGCCTCTTCCATATTATAAATCGTATGGATGACTTGCATCAAAGCCGCTGTACTAACGGGATCAGTTTCTTCAGCGTGTGGATACTCTCCAATGGCTAGTAGCTTTTTAGCGTCTTTTATATTTTGATTGTAAAAGGTTTTTTCTTCTTCATAGTAGCTGGTCAATAGCTCGATTTCTTGGGGTTTCATGCTCCGACAGACAATTCGCTTGAAAGCCTGGGAAAGCTGTTCCTCAATGGTTGGATGCTCTTTAGCTAAACGTTCGGCCAATACACGTGATGCCTCTAATACATGTGGATCATTCAACATGACTAGTGCTTGTAATGGGGTT
>CAXIDD010000524.1:0-4104 GCA_964021975.1 uncultured Saprospirales bacterium
TTGCGAATATCATTTTTCACCACACCTCCTTTTACACTTACTTGTTCTAATTCTATAAATGGATAATCTGCCAATAATTCTAGTCGAGCCTCTTTTCCTTCGGCCACAAACTTAGGAATGGCTATTTTATAGGTTGCTTCTAAGTTCAATGGCTGGTTCTTGATACTCCATTGATCTCGCTGTCCACTGACCTGTAATAACTGGAAATAACCACCTTCTCCATGATTGTCTAACAATCCTTTATTAAGGATACTATTCAAAGCTTTTCCTGGAACTTCCATCGTCACAATGGCACCACCGAAAGGGAATGTTCTTAATATATCGTAAGCAATCACTTGACCATTCAAGTCATCATCTAAGCGCATAGAGCCACTATTAATAATTGGAATATCAACATCTGGGAAAGCCTGTAACATGGCTTCACAAGTCAGTTTTCCAAAGTTGGTAGGCTGTGTTCTGATTAGTGCTTCTGTACAAACTAAAGGCACCTTGGTTTTCATTAAGGATTGCTGTGGCTCAAAACCCATGTCCGTTAAAATTTTCCCAACTTGCTGTTGCCAACGTGCTACAATAGCTGCCGTTTGAGGTTCTTCTGGAATAGACTCATCAATGGGTACTAAAGTAGATTGTATATCAGACAAGCCGCTGTTTAAATCTAATTTTACCCGATGTACGTAGGCAGTTTTAGCATTGGCGTCCGCCTTAGTGATAATGGTCTTTTCAATGTAATGATTGAGGTTGACGTGTTCGTGGCCGCCCATGAAAAGGGCTAGACCAGGCACGGCTTTAGCTAAGGCAATATCTTCATCCATATTTAAATGGGTGAGTCCTACTACCATGTTTGCTTCTTGTTTTGCGGTTTGGTAGGCTTTTCTGAAACTTTCCTCAACCGGTAAGTAATGGACATAATCCGCTTTGTTAAATGGTAAGACGGTACCAATAATGGCTACTTTGGCTGACTTTCCATCGGCAGCTTGAAATTCGTGAACAAGGTAAGGAGGTACTTCTTGTACTTTGCCTTTAACTTGTTGTGTAAAAGGCCTCGGAATTCCACCTTCTGTAAACCAGGCATTTGACGAAACAAAACGAAATTCACTCTGATCAATACGCTTTTGTAGGACCTTTGGATCACTGATATCGAACTCGTGATTACCAAAAGTAGCATAGTCCATCCCCATGGAGTTAAGTGCTTCTACCATTTGCAATCCGGCAATACGCTCTCCGTTGAGTTTAAGTGTAGCGATCAGAGAGGGACTCAAGAAATCACCAGCAATGACTGCAATGGTATTGGGATTCTCTGCCAGGAGTTGCTTTTTCAATTGAGCGACCCGTGCTAGGCCACCAACCGCACCTCCTTCAATGGGCGCAATTTCATAAACATCATTGATTTGTAGAATCGTGAACTCTACAATGCTTTGATTGGCTGTTGGTAGATTTTGAGTTGTACTACAGCCCATTATAAATAGCAGAAGGAGATAGAGGCTGATGTGCTTAATTTTCATAGTATTTTTGGTTTTAGAGATATGATCCATTAAAATAATAAAATCCACAAGCTTATGGATAGAAAGTTTGTAAATGAATAGGACATTATCTATTTTAAAAACCTAAATCTCAGAGCAGAACGCTTTAAAAGTAATCGCAGATGCAAAAATAAGTGGCTTAGCTCGACGACTTCCTGAAAGCAAAGAATAGAAAAACAACAAATATGAATGTACACCCCTGGCACGACGTTAGCATTGGAGAAAATGCTCCCGAAAACGTCATTGGTATTATCGAAATACCCAAAAACTGTAGAGCAAAATACGAATTAGATAAAGATTCAGGGATGCTGATCCTGGACCGAGTTCTTTACGCCTCTATCAATTATCCGGCGAATTATGGCTTTATACCACAAACCTATTGTGACGATGATGATCCCTTAGATATTTTAGTGATTTCACAAATAGAAATAGTCCCCATGTGCTTGGTTGAAGCGAAGGTCATTGGAGTGATGCGCATGTTGGATGGCGGCGAAATGGATGATAAAATCCTGGCAGTTGCGGCCAATGATATGAGCGTTAATTACATTAATGATATTTCAGAGTTGCCACCACATTTAACAAAAGAATTGCGTAGTTTTTTTGAAGATTATAAAAAATTAGAAAAAAAATCCGTCGTGGTGGAGGAATTCCAGGGGAAGGATATTGCCTTGGAAATTATTGAGCAAAGTATTCAAGATTATCAAGCAAAATTCCATTCAAAATAAAGTGTCATTCCTTGAAGAAAGAACAAAATAAAGAAGCATTAGAGCACTACCAGGCGATCATTAACTGGACCCTACCTGGACTGACGATGTTTTACAGAGATACCCAGCAACCTAAGCGGATAATAGAAAAATATAAAGTAGGTCAAATTTTTAGATCTTCTACCTTTGTAGACGTCTCTAATTATGCTGGTAAACCGACGGGAAACTGTCGTTTTATTATTGCAAGTAGTAAAGCTGCACCAATTTATAAAATCAATAAAAATACCGAAAAATGGCGGCTCCATGTACTCAATTGTAACAGTTACTTTAAAGTTTTGGATGTTTTTGAAGAAAAGGACGTCATCCAAATTTTTCTACTCCATATTCCTTTTCAAGGTATTGATTTATTCCGGCAAATAAATTTGAAAATGGGAAGCCAAAACCTGGAAGAGCAGTTTATCGAAAAAGCAAGAATCAGTTTGCGACAAAAATTAGCTATGGAGATACCTCCACCTTTATTAGAAATCGAATGGATTAAACGGACGGAGATACCAATTGGATTAAACTCACAAAATGAATTTTTGCCTTTAAATCCTACTGAAAAACTACCACTAAGCGTACTTCCTTTGTATCAAGCTATTCAGAAAATGACCAATGATTTGAGTGGGCTAAACGAGCTTGTATTTGAAGAATAATTTGAAGTACTTACTTGCTTTTAGGGTATTAAAAAAACAACATAAAGGAAGTGCCTGAAGCTGGGGAAGATTCTACCTCTATCCGACCGCCGTGTAGCAACATGATTTGTTTGCTAAGGCTTAGCCCAATACCAGTACCCTTTTCTTTAGTGGTGAAAAAAGGAATAAAAATCTGTTCGATTGCTTCGCCAGGAATACCTGGACCATTATCACTAATCTTAATGAATTTTTGATGGGGAGCATTTTGGCCATAAGTAATCTTGATGACTCCCTGTTTGGTGTTTTCTAGTGCTTGAGCAGCATTCTTAATTAAATTGAGTAATACTTGGATCAATTGTTGCTCATCTGCAAAGATTTCGAAGGCCTGCTTCGAAATAGGAATCTCCAGGTTTATTTGATGACTTATTAAGTCTTTGGCCATCATTAAACTTACTTTTTCCAAAACTTGATCAATTGATACAATTGTTTTATCGGGCTTAGGAATGTTTAATAGGCTGCGATAAGACTGTACAAAGGTAGTCAGACCATGACTTTGCTCCTTAATGATTTGGAATGCCTGAAAGATCTTTTGAGCCTGCTCTTTTGGGATACTTGGAGCTGAAAAGCCTTCCTTTTCCTTGAAATAATGTTTCAATATAGAATCAGAAACTGAAGTGATCGGCGCAATCGTATTCATAATTTCATGGGTCATTACCCGAATTAATTTATTCCAGGATTCTGTTTCTTGCTGATCTAATTCATCTTTAATATTCTGGATGACTATTAGTAAAATAGGGTCCTGGTTGAGTACGATTTGAGTGGTACTTACAAGTAATTGAGTTTGCTCACGTTCGTTGGTGATCTGAAAAACTTCTCGATTAAAGGCCGTCCTTTTTTTAATGGAGTGAAATAAGTCTGGAGCTGTTTTTTCCAGCTGCCTGAGGTGGCTAAGTTGTTCTAGGTCCAACAACTTTCGGACTACAGGATTGGCAAAAAGAATGTGGCCTTGCTTGTTGACCGTGAAAATTCCGAAGGCAGCGGCTTCCAGGATTTCTTGGTAGTATTTTTCTTGTACTTGTTGGCGAATTTGTTGGTTTTGGATCTGTTGATTGACTTGATTCAGACTTTGGTACAATCTATTAAAAGAGTTTAGCCGAACTTTTTCAGGAAATTGAAAAGAGGACCAGGAATCCTGCGGCTAAACGG
>CAXIDD010000525.1:0-4096 GCA_964021975.1 uncultured Saprospirales bacterium
TCAATAATCCGATGCTGATTGACGGCATCATCAACAGTGACCGGACTTTGATAATCAATGGGTAACTCCGTGGCTATCCGGTGGGCGGTCCAATAACCAGATTCTTCAATATCCTTCTGATTGATTAGGTAACCATTCTTATTGAGAACAAACCGACCTGTTTTTGATAATAAAAAAGAAGCAGCTGGTTTGTCATCCAGAATTTTACCATTCCTCCCTTTTGCAAGGTAATTAGCAAGAATAACATCCTTATTGAGTACGGTGAGGTAGTCGGATAAAACGATGGTATCTGCTTCCAGTCCATAGCGCCAATTGAGTTGGGTATAATTTAAAGGCGTATAATGGAATGGGTTTTCCGGGTCATCCGTCGGGGCAGTTACTCCAAATTCAAAGCGCTGCTCGTTAATGGGTAATTCCTGGATCAGAGATTTAAAAAATAAGTTCTTGGAATAAAGGTAATTTTTGTCTCTTCTTTTGTTAATCCGACGTTGGTTTTTTAGTTCTGAACTGATGTCTTCAAAGAATATTTGCCCAGCATATTTTACATCTTGGGTACTGAAAATTTTGAAATCATTTAAGAAAAAACGCATCTTATAACCCGTACTTTTATTAACTAGACTTAGGTAGTCCACAGCATGCGCTTGAAAAGTACTGTCCGTCTCTTCAAACCAAAGTACTTCTGGGTTGAGCAATTCCACTCGGTTTTTTCGGTTGGTTTCGCCGAAGAAGGCACTTTCAAATCGACGCATCCATTGACGGCGTTTGCGGGAATTACGTTTTTTAGTACCGACTACGACCTCGTCAAGATTGACCACTTTGGGCGTCATAAATATAAGGTTGGTGGTATCGGTTCGTAAATTTTCAGAGGGGATCGTAGTTGTTTCATAATTGATGTGAGTCAACACCAATTTGATTTTATCTAATTTCTTTACACTCAGGACTGCTTTTCCATTTTGGTCCGTAGTTGTACCAATTGAGCTGTTTTCTCCAAAAATAAAAGCATCTGTAATAGGAGATAGGTTGGTGTCATCTAGCAAGATAAAAGACCATTGCTCAGCTGAGGAAGATCCTCCTTTAGGACCAGTGCTTATTTTTTCTAGCACATAGAATTGTTTGCCAATCGGATTGTACTGGATTTGAAGTGGTTGTAACAAGGCGGTAAGTGCTTCTTGGACCGCTTGTTGTCGATTGATTTGAAAATTGGTTTTGATTCCTTTTAAGCTAGAGACATCATAAGAAAAATAGACTTCATAAGTATTAGAGAATTCATTGAGCTTTTCGCTCAATTCGACGCTTTGTGCAAAGACTTGTTGCGTACTAAGACTAAAGAGAAAGATACAAAGGGTGATTAATAGTGGGTTTAAAAACTTCATAGCTTTAGTTTACAATTGAATGATGCTTTAATAATAGCTCTAATCAGCTATTTACTCGCTTACTATTGTTAAAGAATCCTTAGTTTGGGTGATTTCAATGTTTAATACTTCTTCCAGTATTCGTTTAGTAGTGGTCAAATCATCTATAGGTATAGCGATGGTTTTAACAGCTTCTAGTAGGGTTTGGTCTTTACAAAAGATTTGTACACCATAAATAGCTTCAATCTTTTTGAAGCTTTTGTAGACTACCTGTTCTTGTAAGTCAAGAACTCCATCTTTCCAAGAACTATGGTGAATGGCTTTAGAAGGCTTCGGTATTGCGGCTACCTGTGACCCCTTTTTATAACTTATAAGTTGATCGGGCACCATTTTGATATTTTCAGCTTCGGTATGAATGGTCACCGCTCCTTCCTCCAGAAAAACTTCTGTGCCGCTAAGGGAGGTCGTCTGCACATTAAAACGCGTCCCTAATACCTCCACTTCTAGATCCTCAGTGATAACTTTAAAGTTGGCCTTAGTTTGAGGCTTTTTGGTGACTGTGAAAAATGCCTCACCATTTAAATGGACAATCCGCTCTTCTCCTCCTTGCCAAGTTAATTTAGATCCAGCATTTAATTCTACAGTAGATCCATCGGGTAATTCAAACTGCTTCCATTCCCCAAAGCCTGTTTCAAAAACTAAAGTGGCATCGGCTGCAGGTGTGCTTGGCCAGAAAGCAAGCCCAAGGGTAATCAAAAGTAGAATGGCGGCCGCTGCAGACCAAAGACTACTCGACCTTAAAAAGCTAGGTCTTTTCGTTTTTGCTGTAAGCATCGAATCCTGAAGTTTTTGCTCAAAGTCGGGTGATAACTTAGGTATTGGTGCAAAAGACTGGATGGCCGCCATTAAATTCTGGGCTTCCTCTATTTGATTGGCTAAATCAATATGTTGTATCAGGTATTCCTTCTGAGTTGGCAACAATGGAACCTTGGCTTTTAGCCAAGCTAAAAAGTTGGGGTCTTCCAGTAGCTCGGCTGAGGAATAGCCTTGGTATTTTTCTAATTGGATCATTTACTAAAGTGCTGTGTTTTGAATGACTTTAGTAATAGATAGACAAGGGCCTTGATTTGTAACCCTAGAAATTATTTTTTTTAAAGAAAAATGGAATTAAGACGATTGAAGTGTTTTTTTAAGCCCTTAATAGCTCGAGAGATATAATTGCGAACCACTTGTGGATTAGTGCCTAAGAGACGAGCAATTTCAGCGTATTCTCGTTCTTCATAAAAGCGCAAATGCAATGCCTCTCGTTGATAAACTGGCAATTGGTTGATTGCATCTTGCATTTGCTTTTGTTCAAGATCTTGATATTCTTGAGCGATAAAAATTTGTTCTGGGGAAGGCTCATTTTGTGCATTTAAAGCTGCGGTACGTTGCTGAAAACGTTGTTGCCGATCGCTTTTTTTATATTTAGTAATGTAGGCTTGGTTTAAATTTTGACGAATGGATCGATACATATAGGCTTCGAAGTTATTGATCTTACCTATTTTTTGGTGGTTTTTAGCAATCCATAGAAAGAAATCTGAGAGCACCTCTTCCAGTGTTTCTACCGCATATTGCTCCATAATCCGGAGCCCATAACGGTACAACAGCGGATACGCCAGCCGGTAAAGCTCCGTCAGGGCTTGTTTCTCGCCTTCGCTAATGCGTTGGGCTAATTGCTGGATATGCTTAGATTCTGTCTTCATTAATATGATACTAGCATTCTTCTAACCACGTTTGTGGGTGCTATGTTCATGAAGTAAAGACTTAGGTAGGCGATACTGGGATGAAAACCGAAGCAAGTGGTTCCCACATTTCCCATTCAAAAGGCGTATAATGATCTTTCAATCCAATATCTAATAAAGCTTGATAGATGCTTTCGCCATTGTCGCTATTGGTCATAATCATCATGCCTTTACCCGTCTCAGGGAATAGGATAGAATAGTGCTGAAAGCCATCACCATGGCATTCCTTAAAAATACCTTTGCCGTAAGGCGAGTTGATGATTCCCCAACCAAATCCATATGATAATTTAATGTCATCGAACTGAGTAGTATCTTTTAAAGAAAGCGGACCAAACTGTCTGCTGGAGCGAATGCGGATTTGTGGCGTCATAAACAGCTCCCAGGTTTCTGGCTTTAATAATTCTTTTTGCAAAACGGCTTCCAGAAAACGGGTGTAGTCTGTAGCTGTAGTCTCCATGGTGCTTCCACTGCGTGGCTCATTGTCAGTGTCTTTATGGTGAGCCTTCATTTCACTGGTATAGCCATAGGTGAAATTATCTTCATAACGCGCTTTCCATTCATAGCTAGAATGATTCATGCCTAGTGGCTGGAATACGTATTCCTGGGCCAGCTCTTCTAAACCTTTACCCAACATTTTTTCTAAAACGACTTGCAAATACACAAAGCCTTCTCCTGAGTATAAATACCGGCTACCGGGCTGCTGGGTAACTTTTAGCTGCTGCCCCTCCACAAACCAACGCCAATTTGGGAAACCACTGGTATGAGCAAGACACATACGCGCCGTAATTTGATGGTATAAAGTGTCTTTCTCTAAGGCCGAATAATCATCGTGCCAGCGTGTTTGAGGTTCGTAGGTATAGATTTTTTGGGGTAAATAGGATTCTAAAGGTGTGTCTAAGTCTAGTAAACCTTCTTCTACTAAGCGCAAGACTAGTACACCAAAGACGGCTTTACTAAAGG
>CAXIDD010000526.1:0-4083 GCA_964021975.1 uncultured Saprospirales bacterium
ATTTAAAACGGTAGCCATCCCACTCACTAAGTGGGGACCAGGTGTATTTACATTTCCTAAGACAGACACTTTTACAGGTCTGATTTGAGTTAATGAAACATCTAAAAAAGTACGTGTAGGTGTTGACAACAAACCACTGTAATATTTTCCTAAAAATATTTTTACTCTGTTTTTAAGTGTTGCAAAAGAATTTCCTGCAGCAAAAAAGACGCCTAGATTTGGAAAAGAGATGTTTCCGTTCAAATCTATTTTAGAAACAAATTCTAAATTGTTATCTCCAAAAACAGTAATTCGAAGCTCATCTCCAGGCGCTAAAATATATCCCTCGTCTATATTTCCGACTAAATACTCTTTTTGCCCAAAAGGGTTGTTGATAAAAATATCATAACCAAAATACCCTTTAACTTCTTTTTCAGTAACAGCAGAATCTTTAAGTGGTGTCGCTGCAACTGGAGTTAAAGAAACAACCTTCAATTCGGAGACAACCGCATCGCTGTTGGTAGAGGTCTCAGCAGTAGTTGTAGTCCCCCTCTTAGAATTTAAATATTCCGCCAAAGCAGTATCGTAATCTATGCCTCTCAATTTAGCCAGCTCTCTTACCTGAGATTCGCTAACACCCTTACGATCCAAAGCTTTTATTACATCTTCCTTGGAACTGATTTTAAGACGATTTGCTTCTGATATTGCATCCTGCTTGGTTTGAGAGTGCAATTGAAATAAACTAAGAAACAAAAATAGTGGGATTAAAATTTTATGCATTTTCTTTTTTTAAATTGTTTTTTATTTTTAAATATCTTTTTTCTAACTGAAAAACGTTGATGACAACTAAGCTTTACTAGCAACAAATATTGCTGGACAAAGATACAAATTAATAGAATACTAGTTCCTTTAGCCGCCTGTACATTTAGGCAAAAATTTTGTTTGTTTTTAAAATTTTAAAGCCGCGCATCCACTTGATCTCTTGGAAGAAATCCTTTTAAATCAAAGACAATACTTTTGGCATCTTTTTTTATGCTTTCAATGTCTATTATTGAGAATTGGGCATGCGACACTGCCAATAAAATTCCGTCATACCGATCTTGAATGGCCTCCAAAAGCGCAATGCCATACTCCTGTTTAACTTCTACTGGGTCCGCCTCGTAATCGTAGGCATCAACCTGCAAACCAAACTCTTTTAACTCGTGATAGACATCCGCTACTTTCGAATTTCGAATGTCTGGACAATTCTCTTTAAAGGTGACGCCTAAAATCAAAATTTTAGAGCCCATGATTTGTTTGCCCGCCTTGATTAACATTTTGATCATCTTGTTTGCCACAAAGCTGCTCATATTGTCATTTACACGCCTTCCACTAAGAATCACTTCAGGATGGTAGCCTAAATTTTCTGCTTTGTAGGCCAAATAATAAGGGTCTACACTGATGCAGTGTCCACCCACCAAACCGGGTTTGTATTTTAAAAAATTCCATTTGGTTCCCGCCGCATCCAATACATCTTGGGTATCGATACCTACTTTGTCAAATATTAATGCCAGTTCGTTGACAAAGGAGATGTTCACATCCCGTTGTGCATTTTCAATGGCCTTGGAAGCTTCTGCTACTTTGATACTTGCCGCCTTAAACGTCCCAGCAGTAATGATGGAGCTGTATAAATTGTCTACAAAGGTTGCCACTTCAGGAGTTGACCCCGAGGTGACTTTTTGAATGGTGGTTAGGGTATTTATTTTATCCCCTGGAACAATTCTCTCGGGGGAATACCCGCAATAAAAATCGGTATTGAATCGCAAATTGCTTGCTTTTTCTAATAAGGGCACACACACCTCTTCGGTACAACCCGGGTACACTGTACTCTCATAAATGACAAGATCTCCTTTTTTCAAAATGTCCCCCAACATTTGGGAAGCAGCTCTTAATGGATTGAGGTCTGGTGTTTTGAATTCGTCGATAGGCGTAGGCACGGTTACGATATAGACATTACAGGCTTTGATATCATGAATGTCAGCACTAAAAGTCAACTGTTGTGCACTTGTTAATTGCTCAGGCGTGGCCTCATTGGTATGATCAACTCCACTTTTTAATTGATCTATTCTACCTGCATTGATATCGAATCCAACAGTGGGATGGTTTTTACCAAACTCAATCGCCAGCGGCAAACCCACATACCCTTGGCCAATCACTGCAATTTTTACTTTCTCTACGTTCATTTCTATCTTAATAAGGTTTTATAGCATCAATTTATAATACTCAGTACACTTCCGTATATTTTTATTTCCCAATTCTATAATATTCGAATCCTTTGTTGATCATATCATAAGCGATGTACTGATTGCGACCGTCAAAGATCACCGCTGTTTTCATCTGTGTTTTCATCTCTTCAAAATCTGGCGAACGGAACTCTTTCCATTCCGTGAGCAATACCAGTGCTGCTGCATCTTTTAAAACCGCATACTTTGAAGCTGCATAGGTGATGTTTTGCACGCCTTTTAAGTAGTGTGCTTTTGCTTGATCCATGGCCTTTGGATCATAGGCTTTTATTTGAGCACCTCTACTCACCAATTCTTTGATGACATCAATGGCCGGTGCTTCGCGTAGGTCGTCAGTTCCTGGCTTATAGGCCAAGCCCCAAATGCCAAAAGTAAAACCGGTTAGGTCTTCTCCAAAACGATTTACTATTTTCTGAGCGATGACTAATTTTTGTGCCTTATTGACTTCCGCTACCGCAGCGATTAACTGAGCCCTGTAGTTATTTTCTTTGGCCATTTGAGTCAGTGCTTTGACATCTTTTGGAAAGCAAGAACCGCCATAACCCACACCCGGATAGATAAAACTATAGCCTATACGCTGATCGGAACCAATTCCGATTCGCACTTGATTGGCATCGGCCCCTACCCTTTCACAGATATTGGC
Source organism: uncultured Saprospirales bacterium (assembly GCA_964021975.1). Classification (GTDB taxonomy): domain Bacteria; phylum Bacteroidota; class Bacteroidia; order Chitinophagales; family Saprospiraceae; genus DATFKA01. The sequence continues at coordinate 2,905 of CAXIDD010000526.1, forward strand.
AATTTCATTCATAAAAGATATTTTGGTGGCCAACATGGCGTTCGCTGCATACTTGGTCATTTCTGCAGAGCGAATGTCCATGGTAATAAAACGGTCATGAGCTCTGAAAAAAGGAGCATACAATTCCTTCATTTTTTGAATGGCAATCTCCGAATCGGCCCCAATCACTACTCTGTCTGGCTTCATAAAATCATCGATCGCTGCGCCCTCTTTTAAAAATTCAGGATTGGAGACCATAGCAAACTGTACATCAGAATTCCGTGCTTCTAACTCTTGTTGAATGATTTCTTTTACTTGATCTGCCGTCCCAACAGGCACCGTAGATTTATTGACCACAATCAATCTTTTTTGTATGGCCTGCCCAATCGATTTGGCTACCGCCAATACGTATTGTAAATCGGCAGCGCCGTCTGCTCCCATCGGCGTTCCAACAGCAATAAAAGCGATGTCAGTATTTTCTAACGCTTTGTCTAACGCTGTTGTAAAAAACAAATTCTCATTTTTTACATTTTTTAAAACCATCGTCTCTAAACCCGGTTCAAAAATAGGTAGGATCCCTTGGTTTAATTTCTCAATCTTAACAGGATCGATGTCTACACAGGTAACCCTGTTTCCCATTTCGGCAAAACAGGTTCCTGAGACCAACCCTACATATCCAGATCCTATAACGGTAATCCTCATTCCTTATTTATCTTCTGCGATTTTTACCTGTTTTCTGAGCCCACTCGAAGAAAATCGGTGGTCTCTGGAATTGTAGTAAATTTCAATTCCTTTTGCTTTACAATAACTTTTTCCAGTAAAGTTCTTTTCCTTGTACTCATCGCCAATGATCCTTACATCAATCTTGAACGAGCGTAAAATGTCCTCCAAATCCTGCTCCGAAACATAGGGCACGATCTCATCAATGTGCTTGGAGCCTTTGAGCTGAATATACCGTTCAATAATGGTCTGAGAAGGTTCATTCTTCTCAGGGCGATTCAGGGAAGGATCTAGCTGCAAACCAACGATTAAATAATCACACTGACGTTTTGCTTCTTCCAACATCTTTACATGCCCTGCATGGAAAAGATCAAAGGTTGAAAAGGTAATTCCTACTTTCATAATTGATTATTAATACTATTGAATTGTGAATTTAAAATTTTTTTAGCTTTATTGACTAGTTTATAGCTTTATTTAGAT
>CAXIDD010000527.1:0-4074 GCA_964021975.1 uncultured Saprospirales bacterium
AGCTTGGATCATATCAATTCTAGCCAACAAATCTTTAAAGTGAGCAGAAGTCATTTCATCATCCTGCTTTTTAATTCCCTTCTTAATATCTGTTTCTATTCGATCAATCGTTGCTCTAGCGATAGCTTTGATATCAGACTGGCTGTAAGCAGAACCAGATAATGTCATTAAACTAGCCATCCGATCTACGTAGGCACGTTGTAAATTACGTCGGTAAGCATCAGTTGGAGTACCTCCATAAACTTCTGCAAAAACACCTCTGCGGGTATCATCGAATAAATCCATCATTTTGTAGGCAGCACTACCATTGATGGCTTCATTTTCCATCATACGGTTTAAACGAGCGGGGTTGAAAAGTACGGACATCGCAGTACCTTGCAGGGCCAGCATATTACTCGTTACGGTCGTATTAATTCTGCGAATGATGTTTTCTTCAATTAGCCAATTGGGCGTCTGGAAAACCTGACGGTTAATAAAATTAACGGCGGCTCTCTGGCGGTCTTTGGCGACATGTTGATAAACTTCCCCTTCTTGTCCAAAGGTTTTATCATATTCGTAAACACCTCCTACATTATTTCCAACGTGGCCAATATAACGTCTGAATTGCCCCACAACATTCCGGTACAATTCGGATAATTGACCAAAATCTTTTCCTTCTTGCTCAGACCAATTGATGAGTTCTGGCACAATCCGCTGCAAGTTTTTTATACCTAAATCACTTGCCTCAACAGGATCACCACCAATGTCCTCCGTTTGAGCACTTGGGTCCGTGACTCCTCTTTGTTGTTGCCCGAAACGGTAGATTGGATTATCTGCCCGCTCTTCGATCCAGCTATTTAGCATAGGTTCTTCCTCATCGGAGGATAGACCGGTGTATTTATAGCCATAAGTAATGGCCCAATCATCATAAGGTCCGATTTTAGCAAACAAACCAGCGCCTTTATCTTCTGGTTGGGCTACGTAATTAAAGCGTGCATAATCCATGATGGAAGGAGCTACGCCATATTTTTGCACAAAGCCAGCCTTACGTAAAGAGTCTACAGGATAAGCAGGGCTAGATCCCATATTGTGGGGAAGTCCTAAGGTGTGACCCACCTCATGCGCAGCAACAAAGCGAATCAATTCACCCATTAAGTCATCATCAAATTTCACCTTTTGTGCTTCGGGGTTAACGGCCGCCGTTTGGATAAAGAACCAATTGCGTAATAGGTTCATGACGTTGTGGTACCAAATGATGTCACTCTCTAGAATTTCTCCAGTACGAGGATCATGTACATGAGGGCCTTGTGCATTCTGAATATCGGTACTCACGTAGCGGACTACAGAATAGCGGACATCTTCAGGACTCCAATCTGGATCTTCTTCCTTACTTGGCGGATCTTTGGCTAAGATAGCATTCTTAAAACCTGCTTTTTCGAAAGCACTTTGCCAGTCTTCAATTCCTTTTTTGATATAAGGACGCCACACTTCTGGTGTGCCCGGATCAATATAATATACAATGGGTTTGATGGGTTCTACCAATTCTCCTCTTGCATAAGCTGCTTTATCTTTTGGCTCCAACCTCCACTTAGTGATAAAGGTTTTCTGGAAAGCCTTGTGCTCATCCGAGCTGTAGTCGATTTGATCAATATCAAAGTAATCTACCCGAGCGTCATCATACCTTGGCGTCATCGGTTCTTCTGGTAACAGTATGAAGGATTGGTTCATCTCTATCGAGAGGGTATTAGTCAGCTGATTATCTGGTAGAGAAGTACCTGTGTAAGTTAATACGTGTCTGACTTCGACATTTTCTGGGAAAGCCTTCATATAATTTACAAAAGACCTTGACTTATCTACATTTCGGATACCAAAGTTCCGGCGTTGCCCTTTACTGACGGCCCCAATCATTTCAATATCTGAAGTGAAAAAAGAAGTAACATCAATTACCATCGCGGTGCTGTCCTCATTGTAAGTCTCTAGCTTAAATGCCTGGATGACGGGCTCGAAGTTATTGCGTTTAACAGATAATGCAATCGCATCATCGGGATCAGCAACGGCATTATAGGAGACGGATCGAAGCAATACTTTATCATCTTTGTGTTGGAAACGGACCACTTGCTGAGGTCGACTTTTAGTACCAGCACCACCAAAGTTGAGGTTTTTTACAAACCCCGCAATTCTACTTACAATTAGAATCTCTTTGTCAAGAATATCAGCGGGAATTTCAAAATAATGTTTATTGCCTACTTTGTGGACGGTAAATAAACCTTCATCCGATTCGGCTTCATCCGTAATAATGTCAGTGTAGGATTTACCTTTTTTCTTCTTGGTCTCCTCTTCTTTGTCTGTTTCAACTTTGACTTCTTTTTTGTCCGTTGCTTTGACTTCTGCTTTTTGGGCAATACTTTGAGTGCCTATGAATAAGAATAGGGTGAGCAAAAATAAGATCGTTCTTTTCATACAATTATTTATTTGATGTATCCAATTCAATTTATTTGAAGGACTTAACACCAAAAAGACAAATAATTAGAAATTGAGTTTAGCAAATTTTCTCATTGGTCAATTAGACGAGATAGACGACTTTGCTTTATAGACGAACGGTAAATGGGAAATAAAAAACCGGAAACTTAGTGTACTAAGTTTCCGGTTGGTATAGTTTAATTGAATGAGCTAATTACTTAGCCTTTCAATTTTAATTTTTCTGCCTTAATACTACTTTTTTTCATTTCTTCTCCAATTTGTTGAGAAGCGGTGAAAGAAGTTACCATATCCGTCAGCATATTACTTGCAGCGGCAGGTGAATTAGGAAGGAGTATTAAATTACTATTGGTATTTTCTCCTAAAGATTGCAAGGTATCATAGTGTTGGGTGACTACAATTAGCGCAGAAGCTTCTTGAGAGTTGATGCCTACTTTATTCAAAACTTCTACAGATTCCTCCAGACCCCGCGCAATTTCCCGGCGTTGATCTGCAATACCTTGTCCTTGTAGTCGCTTGGATTCTGCCTCTGCTCTTGCTTTCGCAACAATCCTGATTCGCTCTGCTTCACCATCATACTCGGCGGCTAATTTTTCACGTTCAGCTGCATTAATCCGGTTCATGGCATTCTTAACGGCTTGATCGGGATCAATATCGGTTACGAGTGCTTTGACAATACCATAGCCATAATCAAACATAGCCTCTTCCAATTCTCGACGGATAGCGATAGCAATATCATCTTTGCGTTCGAAAACATCATCCAATTTCATTTTAGGTACTTCAGCCCGTACCGTATCAAAGACATAAGAGGTAATTTGATCATTCGCGTTGGATAGCTTATAAAAGGCCTCATAGATCTTATCATTTAAGATATAATACTGTACAGAGACTTTGAGTTTAACGAATACATTATCCAATGTTTTCGTTTCAACCATTACATCTAGTTGCATTACTCTAAGACTGATTCGACCCGAAACTCGATCAACGAATGGAATTTTAAATTGTAAACCCGGACGGCGGATACTCTGAAATCTTCCTAGCCGTTCGATAATCGCTGCTGTTTGTTGTTTAACAGTGAAAAGACCTGAAAAAACGACAAAAGCCGCAAATAATAAAAGGAGAATCATACTTGGTCCAATCGACATATATTCTTGTTTTAATTTGGTGTGTAATTCTAAATCTTATTTAGCTTCTTAAGCGAAGCGGAATTTCCCCTAATTTACAATTTATTCAGGCAACTTTCATGAGAAATCCGATGAAATGAGCCAAATAATCGTCTATTTTAAGGGGAGTTGGATTTACATTTCTTTTAATCCTTTAACGACCTCTTGAAGCTTGGCTTTTGCATCCCCAAAAAGCATTTTATTTTTATCGTGGAAAAACAATGGATTAGCAATACCTGCATAGCCCGGACTCATACTCCGTTTGATGACTACGGTGTTTTTAGCATTCCAAACCTGCAGTACGGGCATTCCATAAATTGGGCTACCTGGATCATCTTCGGCTGCAGGATTGACCACATCGTTGGCTCCGATTATTACCACAATGTCTGTATTGGGCAAGGCATTATTGGCTTCTTCTAAATCTAGTAGTTTAGGGTAGGGGACATCCGCTTCT
>CAXIDD010000528.1:0-4073 GCA_964021975.1 uncultured Saprospirales bacterium
GCTGGATTAGAAGTAATATTAAGTTTTTACTGATTCGCACTCATCTCAAACACAAGCGTTCCACCTTGCATAATCTGCTCATGCGTTAAATAAAAGGCCTCTAATTCCTGACCATTCAATTGAACCGATTTGACATAGATGTGATCTGGAGATTGGTTTTCAGCAATTACTTTTAGGGTTTTATTACCTGCCAGCTGAATGGTCGCACGCTCCACTTCTGGACTCCCTAAAACATATTCTCCATTTGAAGGATTCACCGGATAAAAACCAAGTGCGCTGAAGAGGTACCAAGCCGACATTTGACCACAATCTTCATTCCCAGCTAGACCGTCGGGCGCAGTGGTGTATAGTTCATTCATAACTTCTCTTAGGCGTGCCTGAGTCTTCGCTGGCTGGCCTGCGTATTGATAAAGGTAAGGTACGTGGTGACTGGGCTCATTGCCATGTACATACTGACCAATATAGCCAGAGATCCAGTCTGGGCTTTCTCCTATTTCTTGTTCGGTGGTAAACATCTGATCCAGTTTATCGACGAATTGAGCTTGGCCACCACTTAGTTCGATTAAATCATCCACATCTTGAGGGACATACCAGTAATACTGCCAGGCATTGGCTTCACAATAATCACTTGGCTCATAAGCTAGTGGGTCCCATTCTTCCTTGAAGGCACCATCTTTACCTTTAGCGCGAAAGAATTGCGTTTTGGCATCAAAGTGGTTGCGGTAATTTTGGGCACGTTTACTGAAATAATTATAGTCTTCCGTTTTTCCCAGTAACTGAGCTACCTGGGCCACACACCAATCGTCGAAGGCATATTCTAAAGTCAAGGACACATTCCAGGAACCGTGCTCATAAGGTACGTAACCTAGCTCTTTGTAAGCTTCCAGCCCAAAATCATCTTGCATGGCACTCGCTTTCATAGCTTCGTAGGCTTGTAAAGTATCTACGGAATACCCTTTTAAAATGGCATCTGTTAATACCGGAACAGCGTGGTAGCCAATCATCATATTGGTTTCCTTACCAGCCATTGACCAGACGGGTAATTGTCCGGCTTCTTCATAAAAACTTAATAAGGAAGCCGTTACATCTGGCATTTTTTCGGCTTGCACAATGGTCATCCAAGGATGCAATGCTCGGTAAGTATCCCAGAGTGAGAAGGTACAATGACGTTGATAACCTTCGGCGGTAAAAATCTCATTATTGGTGCCTCGGTAACGGCCATCTACATCTGAAAGTAGGGTTGGCGCCAGCATAGAGTGATAAAACGCAGTATAAAATTGGACTTTATTGTCTTGCGAAGCCTCGATGACTACTTTTTGAAGTTGATCCTCCCAGCGTTTTTCGGCTTTTGCACGTACTTGTTCGAAGTCGAAACCTGTCTGTTCAGTGGTCAAATTGAGCATCGCATTATCCATACTTACGGTACTAATACCGGTTTTGACAAGAATCTCCTGGCTTTCGCCAAAATCAAATAGGGCGAGAATATCTTTGCCACTGATAGTATCCGTATTAACGGTCTCACCCGCATTTGACAAATCTAAACTTTCCCAAGGCTTAGAAAAGACAGACACAAAATAAACCCGTTGGTCTCGCGCCCAACCATTGGAAAAGCGATAGCCGGCAACAGTGCTATCATTAAGTACTTTTAAGCTGGAAGCGGTAACGCCATCCCAATTTCGGGTATACCCCAAATGTAATCTAACTTGATTATCTGCTTGATCATAGCGGTAACGCTGGATACCCGTTCTATCCGTCGCACTTAATTCTACATTTACTTGATAATCCTTTAAGTAAACCTGGTAATAACCAGGGCTAGCTTTTTCATTATCATGAGAAAAGGTAGAATGGACGGTTGCTTTGGAATTGACCTCATCTAATTTAGCAGAACGTAAAGGCCCACTCGTTGGTAAAAAGGAAATATCGTATAAATCTCCTGCTCCAGTCCCAGTCAAATGTAGGTGACTAAATCCAGCAATAATACTATCTGGGTAAAAGTAACCCGAAATCCAGTCCCAACCATTGCGTCCATTGTCTGGACTGAGTTGGACCATCCCATAGGGAAGACTTGCGCCGGGGTAGGTTTTACCTTTCCCATCCGTGCCAATAAAAGGATTGACGTAATCAATTAAGGGGGAGGTAGAAGATGGCTCTTCAGGTGTGGAGGTAGTACAAGCAGTTATTACAAAAAGTAAGCAAAAGAGAAGTAGATACTTCATAATTTATTTTTGATTTGGGCAGGCTGCAAAATACGAATAGTTTAAAAACTGTAGGTGGAATGCTGTAATTTCTCTAGGATGTTGTTTATTTTAATCATGGTATTCTTTAAAACTTAAAATCCCATCATGCCAGTTTTCCTAAAAGTTTCCTTTTTAGCCAGTTTTCTTTTCTTTAGTCATTTGCTTATAGCTCAGCAGCCTCCCTATGGTGGTACTATTTTTTTAGATCCTAATATAATCATTGAAGACGATCCTACCACATTTGACACCTTGACTATAGCAGGACGCGGTATGCGGACCATGTATGACCGAAGAGTGAATAATTGGATAAATGAAAATGCTTACCTTTTTATTGCAACTTATGATGATGGTTTAAGCTTAGAAATCCAGGTCAACCCGGAGTTTGGAAGTGAAGAATTGGCACTTAAAGAAGCTAAAAAGTATGCGCCTATCCTTGGTCAGTTGCCTTCGGTATTAAGAAAAGATGCCCAAACCGTATGGATTCACAAAGGTGTTCAACCCTTTGGTGGCGGTAATAAAAATTTTTTGATCCATACCGGCCAGACAGCACTTTACGAAAGAGATGGTATTTTGGAAGAGACTTTAGTACACGAAGGTTCCCATACTTCCCTCGACAACCCCCATGCGAATAGTATGGGCTGGCTCGACGCTCAGAAAGCAGATCCTAGTTTTATTTCTACCTATGCTAGAGATAATCCTACCCGCGAAGACATTGCAGAAAGTTTTCTTCCCTATCTAATGATCCGTTACCGCTCTGGCCGAATGGATCCTAATATGGTAAAAGTGATTACAGAAACCATGCCCAACCGGATTGCCTACTTCGATGAGCAAAATCTGAATATGTTTCCAATTAGTACGGTATCTAGTACAAAAGAACTACAACAATTAAGCTCTAGTCTATCCGTTTGGCCAAACCCATTTACAGAAAACGGCTTTATAGAATACCAACTCCCCAAACGCAGTAAAGTAGCCATTGACGTCATTAATCTACAAGGTAGTCGACAACTATTGCTACAGGAATCGGTCCTTCAAGAACCTGGAAAGCAACAGTTTTCATTTGTTATGAAACATAAACTGAGCTCCGGACTTTATTTGATTCGTTTGCAAACTGATTTTGGCACAGCAGTGAAAAAGATAATCGTTCCTTAAAAGCTTTATAACGGAATGAAATGCCTAAAAAGGTAATTGACTCACATCCACATTTCCGCCCGTAATAATAATCGCAATTTTCTTCCCTGAGAACACTTCGGGATACTTCAACACAGCGGCTAGCGGGACGGCACAACTTGGTTCGATAATGAGTTTCATACGTTCCCAGGTAAGTCGCATGGCATCAATAATTTCCTGCTCTTCTACCAAATAGATTTCTTCTACATGATCGCGGATAATTCCTAAGGTTTTAGGTCCAAGGCTGGTGCGGAGGCCATCTGCCACCGTATTGGTCGTATCATTTTTTTGTAAGACGCCTGAGTGCAAAGACCGATAAGCATCATCGACCTCACGTGGTTCTGCACCAACTACCTTGACTCCAACACCTTACGGTATCGTAGCTGGTACTGATGAATTTCCTAACGGCATCCACCTTATTAAAGGTGACGCAGCATCTACGTTATCAGTTGATGTTGCTTACGTTCACCGATCTCAAGGTCTAGGCACGATCCTGCAAGCAGATGCATCTGTTACTGATCCAGATACGGGCATGGTTTACATAGCTGCTCGTGGTCATGGCTCTCCTGCTACATCAGTAATCATGTCTAGTAATGGCTCGACAGCCAGCTTAGTTTATGAATCTGACTCAGCCGATCCTATTGCTAATCTAGCTGTAAAAGATGGCGT
>CAXIDD010000529.1:0-4063 GCA_964021975.1 uncultured Saprospirales bacterium
ACCTTTACAAATTTCAACATCTGGGCCTGCTTCAGCGACTATCTCTGGTTTAACACTCAAACTTATGGTCTCCGTAGAGGTACATCCTTCATAAGTAACTGTCGCTTTATAGGAACCTGAATCATTAGTATTGACATCGTGAATACTAATATCATTCCCCGTTGCTTTAAAGCCATTTGGCCCAGTCCAACTTACTGAACTCACATTAGGATTGACACTTAATTTCACATCAGATCCTGTACAGGCACTAACAGAACAGTTATTCAGTACGTGCCACCCAGCACCATCAATATTTGCCTCACATTCAATTTCAAAGTCAGGATCTGCACAAAGCGGTTCATAGCTTAAACAGACACTCACAGGTACTACGGAGTTGGGTCCTGAGATATCATCTCCGAATGGTGCACTTTCACCAGCATGTGCCAGCCAGATTTCATCTACTCCATTTGGAAATTCAAATGTTCCAAGGTTAGAAATTTTCTGAGAAGACATGACTTGGTCATGAACATCTCTAGTGTAGCTTGAGGTCGTATAAACGCCATTGGATTTAAACACTACCCTCCATTTCTCGTCGTTTTGGGTGACATTTACACGATTTTGGTAACCATCCCAGGATATCGCCTCATCGATTGTAATTCTAACTGGGTTAGAAAATGCTGATGGAAGGCTTAAGCTAATTTTTCCGCCGCCGATAAAACGTACTCCAACCGAAACGTTACATCCACTAACGGTAACAGGGTTATTCCAAATTAATTCCTCACCATCACAACTTGGCTCTGAAGGTGGGTACAAATCTGAACATGAGGAACGTGAGGTAAGCGTTGGTTCCGTCCCTCCGTCTACATCTAGAAATCTACGATTGTAGTATTTCTGTAGATACTCCTGATTATTCGACCAGAAATCTGTGGTTTGACCATGCAGATTTTCTGGTAAGAGAATGGAATCGTTTGGATTTTGAGTTAAATCAACTTTTGAAAGGACTTCAATCGGCGTTTGTTGCTCGATAGATGGCTCCGTGGGTTTAAGGAGCAACTTAAAAGTCAATAGTAAAGAAATGATTCCCACCGAAAGTGAGAACATAGGACGGCCCTTAAGCCGTCTTACATGGTAGACGTTCAGCATAATGTTTAATTTCCCTTTGATAGACAGATGACTCGTTTGATTTGTCCTCACAAATCAATACAGGCCATCAATTTTAATTGATAGTGACAAATAAATTTAATAATAGCATACTCTAGTAACAGCTTTATTTATAAAGCTTATAAGTAAAACTTGTAAAAGGGGAACAGTACTAAATACTGTATAACTTTTCTGGGAAGGAGACTAGATTAAAAAATGAGAAAAAAATAAAAATTAGACAACTTGAATTCCTAAAGATCCGAGCTGTTCTAAATCATCCTGTTTCTCTTATTTTGTAGTCAAGGAGGAAGAATTATAGTGCAATGATAAACAAATTTTTATTTTCTACATAAGTCTTAGATAGAAAAAAATCATTTGTTTCATTTACTTCCAAACATTGGACGGCGATTTTTTAATAAGTCACAAAATTTATTTCGTGAAAAAATAAAAAAATTTAATTAGTTTAAAACCTTGAAAATCAATGATTTGAGATCCTGTTTAATTTTCAACAAGTAAACTCCGTGGTTTAAATCTGTAGCGATTTCTAACTTAACTAAAGAATTATCCCATTTTTGAGCTGGCAAAGTTTTTTGCAAAATCAGCTTACCCTCAAGACTATAAAGTTGAATATTAATTGGTAGTTGTTGATCCCAACCCTGATCAAAGGATACATTCAATTCATTTTGAAAAGGATTGGGGAACACTTTTGCTAGCGACTGAGAGGTTTCCGCTTTTTCCCATTTCAAATCAACTGAATTAATTTGATTTTCAGCATAGGATTCCGGAGTCAAGAGTCGGTGATCCAGGCTGATCAATTCTGACAATCGAGTGGTCTTTTCTATTTGTAAATCTAAATACAGCAGTGGATTAGACCAATCATTAAATTTGCTTTGATAGCGATCCCAACTCAATAAAAGTGCTTGCTGATCTTTTTTCCAATTGAAATGCTCTTTGGTGAATAAACCTTCTTCTACTTTTATTAGCGTAGCTAAATTAGGATTTACCCTTATAGCAAACTGTAAGCCTTCTAAAGATTCTAATGCATTCATATGTAAAGGAACCTGAATTCGACTACCTGGCTCTAAAAGTTTATCTTCAAGGGTCAGATTGGTCGTATAAGAAGGATCAGATCGCGGTATTAAAAGACCACTTACATCTCCCATTTTTAGCGCTACAAAGTCTAACCCGCCTTCATCAAAAGCAATGTTATTCAAATTTATCACGCCTGGAATGTTTTGCTCCCATGGGTTACTTGGATTACGAAACTGATGCTTGGCATCGATAAACCGCCAGCCTGCTAAGTTCATAGACTCCTCGTCTATATTGAGTATGGCCTTACGCAATAAAATAATATCCAAGGTAGAAACACTTCTTGAGCGATTAAGATCTGCGGCTAAGAACTGATAGGCATCCTTAAAAGGCTGTATGCCAAGGATATGCTTGGTGATATAGATAATATCCAAGGTACTAACGCCCTCTAAGAGGTCTGTATTTTTTTGTGGGAAAACAGAATAATCATACCCCTCAATAAGGCCATTCATATAGAATTCTCCATTACCATTAGTCATGACTTGCCGGGAACTAGCACCGCTTAGGCGAACTTCTATATTTGACATAGCGGCTCCTTTGGGGCTGATAATTGTTCCGGCAATATCTATATCTCCGAGTGGTTCACAGAGTTGATTGTTGTCTTGTACTTCTATAAAGGTGTTACAAAAATCATAGTTTACACCACCTTCTGAACTATCAGGCTGGATAGAAAAGGGATTATTTGCATTATCCCAGGCGTAGACTTCGACGTCTAAGACCTCTGGATCATCACAAGTAATTGTTAATGATTTTTGGGAACGATCTGGCAGTGCACCTTTGCGATTAATAGAATAATCTACGGGACCGCTACAGTCATCCTCAATCACACGCGCAATAAAATCAGTTGCCCAGACGGTATTAGCGCCGGCATCGGTATCTCCGTCTCCATCCGCATCGGTATCTGGTTCCATACGCATCAACTCTACCGCTAATCCATCCCTACAAATCAATGCAGGAGGCTTACAATCTACTACTTCTAAGGTATATTGTATTTTAGTGACATTCCCACATTGATCATCTGCTTCAATTTCAATTCTATAACTGCCTTCCGGCACAATACCGGACATCAAATATTTGGGGTATCGACCTACAACATCCCATGGATCTTCGTTGTATTCCACAAATTCATTGGCAGGTCCTTCTTCAATGTAAGTTTTAATTCGAACATTCCCATCTACACATTCATCAATAATTGCGAAGGAGACTACTACTTCTGCCTCACAATCTTCTCGGTTAATACAAAACGAAACCGTGTCTTCTATAATGATGGTAGGTGCGATCGTATCCTGAACCTTAATGATTTGAGTATATTCCCAAAAACCTCTAGAAGTAATCGCCGGGAAACTATCTGTTCCTATCCAATATCCATTCGGATTCCCATTATCTAGGCCATAACAATCGTAATCGTTAAAATTCTGGCTTGGGAAGCTATCTAATTCATTATTATTGGCATCAAAGTATACTTTTTCATTTGGGCGAACCAAAACATAAATGTCCTCATCACCAGGGATACCGTCACAATCTATATCTCTTGGCACAATATATGGGTCAGAAAGTCCATCCTACTCACACCAATTAATTACTTGGTACTTTCTAAAAATCTTAAAGCACTCTTCACCATCTGCCGTCAGTTTGGTGTCATCATTATAGACAGCCATTAAATCACAGCCATAGGAAGTCACTAATAAGGAATCTGGTTCTGGCTCTGCACAGACCGTAGTATAGTCAAGTGGAAATTTGATTTCGTAATTGTGAACAGGGTTTATCGTAATCACTTGCTCACATTGATTGGTACTGACCCTGCCATGTTCGTCATAAACAATGAAGGAACGTGTAATTTCGCCAAATCCACACT
>CAXIDD010000530.1:0-4057 GCA_964021975.1 uncultured Saprospirales bacterium
TTGATCGTACCAGCTTTGATATTGACTTAAGTTTTCGGCACTAAGGAAGCTATTGAAACCTTGAGATGGATCTCCATAAAGGAATAAACAGAAACTGCTGTCTTGTGCTAATTCATCGTGTACTTTTTGGCTATATTGCCCAATGAATGGACCGGCTGCACCGTAGTAAGCGGCTAAAAAACGATCCATTTCTTTCTGAAAGTCCAGATCTGGATTCCAGAGCAACTTAGCCGTAAGGTAAGAACGCAGCTCGAATAACTCGCTGGGATTATTACTATGCTGCGCGAATATCCATTTCGCATTATTATTCCGGAAGGTCTGTACATTGGGTTGTAGGGTGCGCAGATTTGGGAAAGGTGCCAAAAAGTTGGTAAACTGTGTGGTGTAGTCCCAAATCCGAATATTGTCGGTTAAGGCACCCCATTCTTGAAGGTCCTGCGCAAAATCTAGGCAGTTTTCTTCAATGGGGGCACTACGGTCACACTCAATAGAGCAGAGCGTAATGAGTACATTCTTTTCTGGTTGGATACCTTTAGGGGCTTTCCGCGTATATTGATAAGCTAAGGTGGAAATGGTTTTGTCTGGGAAAGCTTTGGCTACTTGATTCACAAATGCAATCATAGTTCCCGCTGGACTTTCGGCCTGAGTATCTATTCGACTACAATCATCACACTGACAATGCTGGGTGTTGTCATCTTGACTTACCGAAGCAATCGAATAGTTAGGATTTTCCTCAAAAAGCCGACCTACTTTCTTAATCACTAAATCCAAAACATCTGGATTGGTCAAACAGAGTTGTGTGGTCAGTCGCTTACCATTACGCAGGGCATAATACTCTGGATGGGCAGCATAGTATTCATCCCCAGGTAGAAAGCGGTGGAAGGTATGTACTCTAGCTTCTGGTACGTAATCTGGAAACGAGACCTGAGTAACGTGTCGCTGGGCCGCAAATTCCGGGTTTTCATAAAACAAACGGGAATGTACCGTTCGGGTTAGTACTTCTGGCGTGTACTGATAAACTAAGGTGGCAGCAACTTTAAGCTGGGTACCAGAAGGAAGAATCGTGGCATCTGGTGCTAGATAGGAGTAGTCCAATTCTCTTTCCAAGAATTCGTACACCGCATTTCGGGTGCTTTGACTGTTGCCACCACTAAGTAGGATATCCTTGCCCTGCATTTGGTAGTTTATTGTTGCTTCAGATGCTAAGCTAGGGTCCACTTGGATTTTGATGACCGGCTGCTTTGTTTTTTTTGCTGTTTGAATAATGGGCAGTTTAACTTGATGACTGCTTGCTATGGCTTTTTGGAAGGCAGTTGCTGCATTCACAACCACGCTATCTGCATTGGCAGCTATCTGGATTTGATAATCCGATTGGCCATTTTTGACCAAGGTGATGGTTGAAACGTTTTGGCAAGCAGGCATTAAAAATATACCTAGGATGATGATGATAATATTTCGCATAAAAATGATTTTTAGCATAAATGAATCAATCTAATGCAGAGACGATGCAGTGCATCGTCTCTGCGGGGTGGTATTACCGCCAGGTGAAATCACCCTTTTCTATGGACCAATCATTGCCGAAAAAACCACTGGTGGCCACACCATCTAATCCCTTTTGCATCATCGTGTGATCAAAAATCAATAAATCTGGAAAGGTGGTACCATTCACTAGGTAATCGTTGGCGTAGGCTCCTTTCATACCCTTGATTCCGGTGGCGGTCACCACGCCCACACTGGCAAAATCACTATCCGCTCGTGGGTAGATAAAATAGGCTCCCCATTGATCGCCACTTAGGGTTCGGTCGCCAATTTTAAAACGATTATTTTTGACTGAAATAGGGCAGTGGCTGAGGAGTGTCGCCCAAGCTTGATTGTTGTCCTCATTTCCGTATAAAATGATGTTTCGGTCGGCATATTTCGCTGGTACAAAATCATTATCTGCGACTAGTTCGACATTCCCATTGGCACGATACCAAAATTTCTCCGCATCAAATTTAGCTCGATTATAGTACCACTCCTTTTCTGAATCGTCACCACCGGTAGCATAGACTAGTACAAAATGATTGCGGAAAGCATCTTTAAAGCCACCATTTCGGTGAGGCCCTTTTTCTTTTGTTTGAGGAGCATCAGCCACCATCCATTGTTGTTGGTCTAGTTTTAAATGAAGCGTTCCGGTTTTTCCTTGGATCTTAAAGGTCTGGCCATCTATTTCAAGAGGATCAACGGCACTTGCCATGGCATCGAGGTCGATACTTAGAAAGGTTATATTTTCTGTTTTGATAGAAAGGCCTTCTGTACCTCTAGTAAAGTGGAAAGAACTGACTTCCAAAGGGACGGTTTGTTGTACAATCGTGATAAAATGTGATTTTGCGGATACACCAGGAGAAGTTGTCGTGAATTCAATTTCTTCTAAAGCAGCTGGCTCAGCAATTGTTCTGGCTTTGAAAAAATCAAAAATAGGTGGCCAATCCATGCTGTGGTCACCATACCAATGCGTACCGTTGGGGTATTCGTAATAAGTAAAATCATTGTGAAAGGTTCCTAATCTAGACCGCATGTCTCTAGCTAAAAAAGTAGGGACAACTGTATCATCTTCACCGTGCAAAACATAAACACCCAAGTGTAGGTAGTTGCGGAGCATTTTTAAAGTTCGACTTGGATTTCCTGCTTTACGGATCATTTTATCCATAGCTTGTTCTTCTAAACGATCAAATTGAGGCCCCTTGGCCATCTCCTGAATCTCCGCCCGAGTCCAGCCAAAATTAGCCAACTCTTCATCTGATCTACTCAACATTCTACGACTAAAACTTTGGCGGTAAGCCAATAAATCTGGGTAGCCTGCACAAGGGGCAATGGCCGCAAAACGATCCGGATAAGTAGCTCCCAGATACCAAGTTCCATGTCCACCCATGGAGTGTCCCGTTAAGTAAGTACGTTGTGGATCTGTCCCCAATAGCTTTTCAGCATCTGCTAAAACCTCTAAGGCATCCAATCGCCCCCAATCTTCCCAGGCAAAACCAAAAGGACGTCGGTTAGTCGGTGCAACGATGTGTCCCCAATCCTTTTGCTTGTAAGCCCTAGCTTGATTTACGGCTTCTACAGAAGCGCCGTGAACAGAAAGAAATAGTGCTGGATTATCAATGGTTTTATTTGAGGAGGGAGCCAAACTATAATATTGCACACTGCCATCTATATCACTTAGAAAAGTGCGTTTGTGGTGTTTGAATTTAGATTTCACAGCGAATTTTACAGTTGTAGTATGCATTTTTTTTGCTTTAGCAGAAAGGAGTGTCAGTACAGCATCCTTATTTTCTCCTGCTTGAATACCACTGGGGATAGCTATTTTGAATGGTACTTTACGAACGCTCATCGGAGCAATTTCCGGGACTTGGATTTGGGCGGTTTTGCCATTGATTTGGCAAGAAATACTTCCTCCTGCAAAAGCTTTTGTTTGGCTGTTGATTACTCTAATGGCGCCCAATAATTCTGCTTGGTTTTCCGCTAGTAAATCGGGGAGCGTTAGATCTCTTTGAGTCAATTGGACCGATTGGTCGGGCTGGATAAGTCGTGCCCTCATTCTAGAGAACCTACCGCCCGTCAGTAAGAAATGATTGGTTCCTTTTTTTAATTGAAGTGGGATCAATTGATGGCCAAAATCGTAGTGATCTCCCTCATGTGGTAGCCCATTGATCAAAATACTGGTATGTCCGGAGGCATCAAGTAAAACAGTTATATTTTGCTCCGCTTCATATTCCAAGTATAAATAACCACTTCTTAGGTTGGGGTTGGTAAATTCGTTTTTATCATCGACCTCAATATTGGTCCACTGCAAATTTTGATTGGCTAACCGAACGGCTTTACCTGCAAAAATATTGGCTTTTTCAGCTAGTAAAGCTTCGGCTAGGATAGGGTCAAACAAGACAGCTTCCGGACCAAAACTCATGCCTTTTTTGGGTAGGATTAGCCCTTGTTTAAATACGTGGAGTAGTTGACCTTCACTTATTTCTTCTACTTTTTCTTTACCAAAATATTCGACGATATTTCCGGTACGGTCTTG
>CAXIDD010000531.1:0-4053 GCA_964021975.1 uncultured Saprospirales bacterium
AACCATTTGCATGGGATATTGATATTGGATGAAATGGGTGGTCCCAATACAAACGCCGTAGAGACGTTGCACTGCAACGTCTCTACGGCGGGGGAACATAAATCATCAAAATTCTACCAAAAAATATCCCCAGAACCTGGTTCAATATCGACAATAATACGTTCCTTCAAATCTGCCTGTACCAAACACATCAATAAAACGTTTCCTGATGCCGGTTTTAAATGGCAGACCCGATTCCACGATCACATTATTAGAAACGAACAATCATATCATCGAATATCCAACTACATCAACAACAATCCGAAGGCATGGAAAGAGGACCGATTTTATTAGTAGAGACGAGGCAGTGCAACATCGCCAATAAAATCAATTTCAATTGGACATTGATGAAAAAAATCATCTATTTTTCCTGAACCCTTGCGTCCTTTTTCCCTATTTTCCGTCATAGTAGCAAAATGATTAGGATATGCACATCGAACAGCTCTGGTTAGAAACGGAAACAAAACTGAGACAATACCTCTACAAGCAGGTTAAGGATCATTCGGTGGTAGATGATTTACTGCAAAATAGTTTCCTAAAAATGCAGGCGAATATTCATCAATTGAAGGATATCGATAAGGCGGGAGGCTGGCTTTTTCAAATTACCCGAAGTACCTTAATGGATCATTTCCGCAAGGAAAAAAATCTGCAAAAAAACAATAAGATCCTACCGATCATGGATCAAGCTTCAACATCAAATGAAACACATGAAGCACTTGCTTATTGGCTAAAAGGAGCCCTTGATCTACTTCCAGAACCTTACAGAGAAGCGGTATATCTAAGTGAAATTAAAGGAATGAGTCAAAAAGAATTGGCTAAGCATTTAGGTATTTCCTATAGTGGTGCCAAATCTAGGGTACAAAGAGGGAAAGTGAAATTAAAAGAGATCGTCCTAGATTGCTGTGAGGTAGCGGCAGATCGGTACGGGAACGTAATGGAGATCAAAAAACGGTAGTAAGTAATTTAACAATTCAATACTCAAAAATTAAACGAATAAAAACATGGAAGATTTAAAACAACTAGTAAAAGACAAATATGCGGCCTTGGCCAATGCCAAAAATTCAAGCTGCTGTGCACCTAGTAGTGTGGAGCCCGTCACCAATAATATTATGAATGAGGACTATACCAAAGAAGCGGGTTATGTAGCAGATGCAGATTTAAAATTGGGTTGTGGAATGCCCATCGAATTTGCTCGTATTCAGCCTGGTAATACCGTTCTAGATTTGGGAGCTGGAGCTGGTAATGATGTCTTTATTGCCCGAAATCTAACTGGTGAAACAGGTGAAGTTTTAGGTATTGATTTCACAGAAGCAATGGTTAAGAAAGCTAAGGTTAACAAAGCCAAATTAGGCTATGAAAACGTACGCTTTTTACAAGGGGACATTGAAGACATGCCTATTCCTAGCAATAGTATTGATGTAGCCATCAGCAATTGTGTCATGAACTTGGTCCCCAATAAAGCAAAAGCTTACCAAGAGGTTTATCGGGTACTTAAACCAGGAGGGCATTTCAGTATTTCGGATATTGTTATTCGAGGCGATTTACCGGAAGTTATTCGTAATGCCGCAGAATTTTATGCGGGCTGTGTCTCCGGAGCTACTCAAATAGAACCTTATCTGGATCATATTAAAAATGCAGGTTTTCAAGATATTAAAATCGATAAAGAAAGGGAGATCGATTTGCCAGATGAATACTTGTTAGAGCACATCACGCCAGAAGTCCTAGCAACCTTTCGTGCAGGGAATGCTACCATTTATAGTATAAATGTATTTGGACGTAAATAAATACTTTGGATTAATTCAACTGACTTATCCAAGCTGCTATTTTTTCCAGGGCGGCAATTTGAAAAGTGACTTCATTAAAGTAAACACTTTCAATACTATTATTGTCGCTTTCCTGGAAAAAATGATTGACATTTTTCAATTCTACCGTTTCAAAATTTAGGTTCCCAGCCTTGATCAAGGTCTCTTTGATACCCCGCAAATTAGATTTAGATTCAACCGAATCATCTTGATCTCCATTGAGAGCTAGGATTGGTATTTCTAAATTGGCCAGATAGGGTGTTACATCAAATTGTAAATAATAATGATACCAATCCGAAGTGTGATAATCTACTTGGCCTTTGATGTAATTGTCAGCACCTCCATAAATCAGTAATTCCTCCTCCGACATCAACTTGGTAATTCGACTGAATTTTGCTTGTAAACTATCCTTTAGAATTGCTTTATCCGAAATAGTCGCCATATCATAATAAACCGATTTGAAGAATGGGAAATCCCGATCATAAGTCTCTGGATAGGCTTGTAAAATGATATCTAATGAAACTAGGTAGGATTCATAATTTGACAAACCTGGAGCAGCCAATAATACTAGAAAATCAATGTTTGGATTCCTGGTAGCTGCTACCGGAGCAATATTGCCTCCCTCACTATGTCCCACTAAACCAATCTGCGTAATTTGCTGAGCATAATTGCTTTCTAAATATTGGACAGCGGCCAAAGCATCATCAGTATAATCCAAACTGGTTGCTGGTCGGAACTGTCCCTCTGACTCACCGTATCCGCGGTCATCATAACGCAAAACCGCTACTCCTTGCCGAGTTAGATAGTCTGCAAGAATCCCAAAAGGCCGATGTCCAAGTATTTCTTCATCTCGGTTCTGGGGACCACTACCTGAAATCAAAACAACCACAGGAAATTCTTTTTGATCCTTTGGAAGGCTTAGAGTCCCAGCTAAGCGTGTATTCTCCGAATTATAGAAATAAATATCATGACTATGATACGGTAGTGGTTCCTCAATAATTTGAGTTCTACTAACTTGGGGTTTTCTTGAAAACATCAAATCTCCTATATAGTCCTCAACTGAAAATGCTCCTTGAATTAGGGCAGTATTTTCATTTAAACGCCCTTTAAAAGAGAGATTTAACCCGCTATGACTAAAATAAACCGAATCCTGATCATCCAGTCCTACCGTATCTAATCTTACCCTAAAAGTATTAGCTGAAGGAATATCAATATAGCCAGCATATTCTGCGTCATTCGCTCTGAAATCCAGTAAGTAATGCCGAACTGTATCATTTATTGTAATTTTAGAATACCAGCGCCCCAAGGTGTTTTGTGCCCCGCAAGAAAAAGTAAGTAATAAGCCAAACTGTAATAAAAATATTGTCTTCAACATAGTTATACTCGTAATGAACAACTTTCTCATTTAAAAAATAAACCCTACTTTGCTATTAGTAGTTGATAAGTAAAAGCGAAGCTTTATTAAGCCATCAAAAATACAATTAATAAAAGTATCTTATGTCCAGTACTCAATCCGAAAAACGTACCGACCTCATCTTACTAATTCTACGTATCCCTTTTCTAGTTTACTTTGCCTATGAAGTTTTTGCAAAAGATGAGGTCAGTAAAATGGGTTATTTCGCTGCTTTTGTTGGTTTTTCGATTGCCGCTGTTCACAGTATTTTGAGAATCAAGAGAAGACGGCAAACTAAGAAAGCAGTAGATTCCGCTGAATAATAGTATTACCCCTTTTAAAATATGGTTTTTAAGCAGTAAGCATTTTGTAGCTAGTGGACGAGGTTTGGTTTACACTCCAAGATTTAAACCTAAAAGAGTCCGCTCAGATCTTGCGATCTGAGCGGACTCTTTTAGGTTTTATAAATAGTAATTGGTTACAATTTCAATTCCCAACCTTCACGATACTGGCGCTTCACAAACTGATTAGCAGGCTCATAGTTGGTAATGCGCATATTGTCACCATCCCAAAGCAGGCGTTTTTTACCAGTATATTCATCCCCTTCTTTTAAGTTGAGTGAGCGCAGTGCTAGGTTACCCATTAAAACCGTTTCTGTGAAGGGTCCAGCGTAATCAAAACTAGAACTACAAGGCGTTCCGTTTTTAATTGCATCTACCCAATTCCGTTGGTGCGTACCTTCCACACGCTTTAAAACGGGGTCAGGAATTTTGAAATATTCCATACGCTCTTTTGGCAACAACCTGGGTTTAGCACCGT
>CAXIDD010000532.1:0-4053 GCA_964021975.1 uncultured Saprospirales bacterium
GACCTTAGGGACGAAACCGTATCATTTGCGAATTTTAGTATCGAGGAACTTGGAGTCGTATCTTCAACGAACGCAGAAATAAAAGACGCTCAACCAAGTGTGTTTTTTAACCCAGCTAACAACACCATTTGGGTAAAGAATTTGCCCCAAAAGCAAGTAGTGATGCAGTTGTATACCTTGGATGGTAAACAAATTTTAGTGCAATCGACGGATGCTCTAATTGAGGCAAACATTGACATCTCCGCCATCCCAAGTGGGGCATATATTTTAAACCTAAAAGGAGCGCGCCTAAACTATTCAAAGTTGGTGCTGAGTTATTCTAATAATTGATTAGGTGAGCATAATAGGGTATCCATCCCCTTGCCTAAGAGAGACTTAGTCCTAACAAGTTAGTATCCCCTTTTAGATGGTTGATTGGTTCTAGTTTTAGCATGCCTTGTACCTCGCTACAAGAAGCAAAGAGCGCCAAAGTTGAGAAAAGTGTCCCTTTGAAGGGACCGACCTACTGACATCACGCAGCTCGTGATCGTCAGTAGTCGAGGGATGTAAAAGCATCCTGCGTACCCCCAAAAAACAATTTAACCACCTAATTAAATAAACAATAGTAGTATGAAAAAATCAAAGAACCTAAGTTTCCCAATCGGTGAATATGTTATCCCCAAAGAAATAACAGTTGGTCATTTACACGCCTGGACAGCAATGATCGAAGAGTTGCCAGCGCAGCTAGAGCAAATCGTTAACCGATTAACGGAAGACCAGCTCCATACGCCATATCGACCCGGTGGATGGACGGTCAAAGAATTGGTGCATCACATTGCGGACAGCCATATGAATGCCTATATCAGACTCAAGCTAGGCATGAGTGAAGACAATCCCACCATTAAACCCTACGATCAAGAAGCCTGGGTAGATATGCCCGATTCAGAAATGCCAGTGGCCGTTTCTTTGGCCATCATAAGAGGGGTGCACGCCCGTTGGGCCTATGTCTTGAAACCCTTCCAAGATTGGGGCCGGACCATCTTTCACCCAGAACTAAAAACCAGCATGCGCCTAGATGAATTGACGGGGATGTATGCTTGGCACGGTGCCCATCATTTGGCGCATATTAAAGGTTTGGTGGAACGGGAAGGCTGGTAGGGCTTGATCCTATTAAGGGAAGTGTAGTGGAAAGGATTAAATTGTACGTCTATGCCTAAGTAGGCGAGACCCCTTCAGACTCCAAAAAAAATAATTACACTAACAGATGCTCACCTTAAAAGAAGAAGAAAAATTAATCCAAATCACTTTTGACCTTGCCAGAAAATCAGCTGAACAAGGCTTTGAACCCTTTGGAGCAGTTTTGGTGAAAAATGGTGAAATCGTATCTTTTACTCAAGACAAAAGTATCATGTATGCGGATCCTACCAGCCATGCCGAGCTGGTACTAATCAGTGAATATTGCCGTAAGTATAAGCTGATAAGCCTGGAAGGATACAGTCTTTATTGTAATGTTGAGCCCTGCGTGATGTGCAGCGGTGCGATTCATTGGGCGAAAATATCAAGGGTAGTATTTAGTGTTCGACAAAACAATTTGCAAAAAATCAGTAAAGGGAAAGATAAACCGAGTTGTGAGCAGCTGATCAATACCGGAAATAAGAAGATCGAGGTAGTCGGAGGTGTTTTAGAAGCGGAAGGAATCGCTGTTTTGAAGCAATACCCTTTTCAATCAAAGCAAACGAAACACGAAGTCTATCAAAAGAAAAAGTATGGTGAAAAGGGTTAAATTGTTGATGCATAGCTAAGTTTTGTGCAATTAAAACGATTAACCATCTAAAACTTATGACCTTTAAGGAAATTGAGAAAAAGCACAGCACAAAAGCTAAAATGTTGCTAATACTCCACCTGCTATTAGCCGAACTGATAGAAATCATAAGGAATCCTGAAAAAACAAAAACAGACTCAAAAATTACCAAATCATAAAACATAGATAAATGGAAAAAGAAAAATTAAAAGAAAAATCCATTGAAGATTTACAAAAAAAGGCGAAGGGCCTTAAAACCCTTATTGGGATTTTTATACCACTTATCGTTGCGCTGTTTTTCTTTGTATTGCGGGATTATTTTAAAGGGGAAGAAATGGATTGGTCTATCTTAACGATTGCAATTTGTACATTAGGTGGTCCAGCATCGATTTATCCACAATTAAAGGAGGTACAAGATGAGTTAAAAACAAGGACGTAAATAGCGTTGTTTCAATAATCAACTTCAAATAGCTTCTGAATAAAAATAGAAATCAAAACAAATATGGACGATAAAAAAAAGCCACTTCAGGAACAACCCAATAACCCCCTGCACGGCGTGAAATTGATTGATATGTTAGAGCAATTGGTAGGCATGTATGGTTGGGAAGATTTAGCTTATGAAATTAATATTAATTGCTTTAAAAAGAATCCTTCCATTAAATCCAGCCTTAAGTTTTTAAGAAAAACGCCCTGGGCTAGAGATCAAGTGGAGGCACTTTATATTCATGCCTTTACATAGCCTCTAGCTAATGTTTTAAAGTTTTTATTTGGTGAAAAAAAAGTCAAGCCCCATACCCGCGGTTAAATAATGATTGGTTTGATGTGTAGCCTTAGGCATGTAGTAGGATTTCCAAATGAGGCTTGAAGGTGATTGATTGGTTAATATATCAGTGGTTAAATCAAAAGCATTTTTCATTTTGTCTACTTCATTCTCACCCATGCTCATAAATAGATTAGATCTGATATTTGGATTCGCTATCAAATATTCGTCAAACTGCTTTACAAACGCATTGTTTTCTCTCCAAAGAGCAGGACTCAATGCAATTCTCGTGTCAAAAAGATTAGGTTTGGCCATAAGTGAATAAAGTACCCATAAACCTTCGCGAGAATGGCCTGCAATAGCTCTTTTGTTACTCGTGTTATAGTTTTTATTGACTAATGATATTACTTCAGTTTCAATATATTTTAGAAAGTTATCTGCCTCACCAAGCGGAGAATCAGCATCGTCTAAATCTTGTTTTAAGAATGGTGGGGTTAAATCGCGCTGCCTGGTCTTTTGGTTAAGATTAGCTATACCTACAACTATGACTTCAGGAATATGATCTATACGAGCAAGTAAATCTGCATCATTTGCCATTGTATAACTTAGAGAATTTCCACCAAGTACATACACCACAGGGTATTGTTTATCCGCTGTGTAGTTTCTAGGTTTCTTTACAATTAATTCTCTTGTTTCTTGAAGTACTTTGGATTCTATTTTATACGTATCGTATGTTAATGGTGTTTCTGAGGTATCTAGGAAGAGGAAGGTTGCAACCACCGATATTAGGGATACTAAACACGCAATCAAAATGGTATAAATTGTTCTTTTTTTCATTTGTAATAAGGTTTGGACTTTGTGATAAACTCCTTTTGACTTCTATCCATTACAACAGAAATCAAGGGATTGATTTTTACATTACAAACCTAAGTTGGAGTTGCTAAAAAAGGAAATAATCTATCCTGACACTAACACGACAAATAAGCGCCAATGTTAAATTCAAATAGCTTCTTCTTAGAATAGATTTGGGATCATTGAAGTCCGTTTTGAGGAAGCATTTTTGACAATTTTGATTACCACAATTAGATTAATACAGCTTAACCCTAGATATACTAATATCGGTGTTGGTAAAAGTTGTCCGATTACGTATTGACCACCTAGTAATTTAATGAAGAAAAGTGTTAAGAAAGTTAGAGAAACACTAAATAAAGTCCATATAATATTGAAGCTTAAAATCTTCTTGCAAATTTTATTTGATGCAATGGACCAAGTTCCCTTTTTCCAAATTAAGATTAAAATAATCAAATATATAATTGGCAGCGGGAAGACCAATAAAGTGGATATTACAAACCTATTTAATTTTACACTTTCTTCTAAATGGAGATCGGAGTTCTCCACCGAACTAGAACTAAACTCTTCTAAAGAAATATTGAATGCTTCTATTAGTTTTCTGGCAGTATAAGGTCTAGGTTTTACTTGGCCTTTTTCAATACGTTGTATCGTTCTTACGGAA
>CAXIDD010000533.1:0-4040 GCA_964021975.1 uncultured Saprospirales bacterium
TGGGAAAGTGGCAATATCTATGATTATTGGGAATCTATGGCTAAACCCGAACCTCCAACACGCGAACAAATCAAGGTAATGAAGCAATATGCCGAAAATCTAAAAACTGAATTAATGACTACAGACGCTAATGGGAACCTGAGTATTAAAAGAGCCTTAGACCCATGGAGTTTGATCCTGATTGAACAGATAAATTGATAGTAGTAAAACCAAATTAAAAATTCAAACAACAATTAATATGGTCAGAGTAAGTTTATTCTCAATTGTAATTATCATGGCCTTTTGTGCTTGTAATAAAACACCAGAACGTGTGGTTTCGCTTACAAAAGACCTCCAAGTAAAAGCGCAATTAATTCACAGTGATGACTTCACTGATGGGATTGACAACTGGCACCCAGAGCAAATGCCGGGAGGAAGTGTTTATCACAAAGATGGTAAACTAGAAATTAATGATCAAGGTGGTTGTACCATTTGGTTCAAAGAAAAATTGAGTGGTCCGATCATGATCGAATATGATGCGTATATTATTAAAGCAGGTGGAGAATATGATCGGGCTTCTGACCTAAATTGCTTTTGGATGGCGACCGATAATGAAAACCCTGATAACCTTTTCGCCAAATCTGAAATGCGACATGGTAAATTTTCTAATTATGACTCCCTCAACTTATACTACGTTGGAATGGGTGGTCATGACAATTCCAAAACTCGATTTAGAAGATATACGGGAAACGGGGAAAAACCGCTATTACCTGAGCATGATCTAAGTGATCCAGTCTTTTTGATCAAACCCAACACCACCAAACAAATTCGGCTAGTTGCATTCAACGATATTATCCAATATTACCGCAACGATACCCTGATTTATGATTATCGAGACCAAAACCCTTACACAGAAGGACACTTCGGATTAAGGACTGTAAACAATCACATGACACTCGATAATTTCAAGGTATACAGCTTAGAGAAAATGTAAGAAACTATTTGAAAACGGATATTCCGAAATAATTTAACATGATCAAGTTTTTCATTTTTCTATGGACAGTTACCATGACCGGATCTGTCTTTGCCCAAGCTAAAAAGGTCATTAGCATCGAATCTTTGCTAAATCAAATGGTAGATCGAGATGCGCTAGCACGCTATCCGGAAACAGACTTTAGACTGAAGCAGCAAAGTAGTTATAATCGGGCCTCCAAAACGCCTGAAGATACAATTGGCTGGTTCACCAATAAAGATTATAATAGAAAAGAAACTGATCATAATTTTATAAGAACCGAAGAGAAAAATGGAGAAAAAGAATGGGTATTAATGGAACATTTTGGTCCAGGTGCAATAGTTCGCATTTGGTCTCCCTATTTGAGTCCAAACAAACCGGATAGTGATGTGACTATCCGGATTTATTTAGACGGCAATCCAGAGCCAATCCTTGAAGGTAATATGCTTCAGCTCTTTGATGGCACAGGCTTAATCCCCTACCCTTTTGCGCATAAATCCCTTCGTTCGGGTGTTTCTTTTTTTCCTATTCCCTATGCAAAAGGGATTAAAATTACTACTCTAAAACAGCCGTTTTTCTTTCAGTTCACCTATCGGGAATACCCTCCAGAGACTTCAGTAAGATCCTTCTCTATGAATGATTTCAATAAAGCAAAACCCCTAATGAATAAGATTGGGGAAACCTTACTGGATCCTCAGAATATAAATGAAGGAGAAAAAATTTCCTTAGAAACAAAAGTAAAAGGAGGTAAAAATAAATCGATCCGCCTTCCTAAAGGGGGAAATGCCGTTAAAGCAGTCGTTTTCAAATTGGGAAACTACGAAAATCCCGAGGTAACACGATCTGTCATCCTAAAAATGGAATTTGACGGAGCGCAGACCGTGTGGAGTCCTATTGGAGATTTCTTTGGTACAGGTATAGGCCTAAACCCTGTAAAAGGTTGGTATCAAACGGTGGAAGAAGACGGAACGATGTCTTGCCGATGGGTGATGCCCTATCAAAAATCAGGTAAAATAGCTGTTGTTAATTTGGGAGATGAACCGGTTGACATAAAACTTGAAGTTGTTACAAGTCCTTGGGAATGGGACAAGCATACTATGTATTTTAATGCCGCATGGCGCGGACAATACCCTGTACCAACTCGCCCTTTTTCAGATTGGAATTACATTACCTTAAAAGGAAAAGGAGTTTATGTAGGTGATGCCCTCACCATCATGAATCCAGTTAAAAATTGGTGGGGAGAAGGAGATGAAAAAATATGGGTAGATGAAGATAAATTCCCTTCCATTTATGGTACTGGTACCGAGGACTATTATGCCTATTCCTGGGGAGGTATTAGCACAGATTTTTATGAACATCCTTTTCATGCACAGCCACGATCTCATGTCTACAACAAATTAAATCGCAAAACAACCAGTGAAAAAAACTCCTCTGGCTATAGTACAGAAACTCGTACCCGTGCTCTTGACACCATGCCTTTTGGCTCCTCCCTTCAACTGGATATGGAAGTATGGAGCGGAACCGACTGTGACTTAGGATATGGCGTTGGTATGTATTGGTATGGATTTAAAGAGACCGTTTCTAATAGAAAACCTGATTCAATAGGAGTACTTAACATTCCTCCATTGCCAGAAGGGTTCCCAAACCCTACTAAAAATTAATCTTGATCTTTCAACTATCGATTCTACTTCGAAATGGATTCTTTGCTGTAACTGTAGTAAGCTACAATAAAATTTAATTATGAATTATAAATACAAGACCTTATTACTAAGCCTAATTACTTTCGGATTACTATTGTTTTTAGGTGGCTGTAAAGCGTCTAAAAAGGCAGCAAGCAACGATGGTTTCGTGAAGATTTTTAACGGTAAAAATTGGGACGGCTGGTACCATAAACTTAAGAATGGGAATGATGAACTAGCTAAAGAGGTCTTTTCGATTGAAGACGGCATGGTTCACGTTTTTAAGACTTTTCCAGACACCTTTGACTTAGGTACTGGAGCGAATGCTACACATGGACTATTTTATACTAAAAAGAAGTACAGCAAATACATATTCAAATTTGAATATAAATGGGGAACCAAAATTGGTAACAACTTCAATCGATGGCAATACGATGCAGGATGCTATTATCATGTAATAGATGATAAGATATGGCCCACCGGCATCGAGTATCAGGTGCGTTTCAATCACACTACAAATAGGAACCATACTGCTGACCTAATCCGACCAAATGGTACCGACTATAAATGGTACAAAGACAAAATAACAGGAACCTATCTATCTCCGAACAAAGGAGGCGTTTTGGACACTGCTGGTGGGTGGATGCACCTTGCTGCACCACCTAAAAAGGTCAATAATTTAAATGGCCAGTGGAATCAATGCGAGATAATCGTCATGGGAAGTGCCTACGCAATTCACAAACTAAATGGGGAAGTTGTAAATGTAGCCTTAAATCTTACTCCTGGAGAAGGGATCATTGGTTTGCAGTCAGAAACAGCAGAGATTTTTTATCGAAATATCCAAATCAAGGAATTTAACCAAGTTGTTCCTATTGAGGAATTTATTGATCAATAAATGGTGATCCTATACTTAATGACATAATTAGTACTAAAACTTCAATTGAGACGGACCTAGGTCTAAGGAAGACTTATTGCTCTGGTTTCGATTCCTTGATTGATTAGTTAATGAAAAATGAATAACGTGAATATCAAAAATATCTTTTATACCGTCTTGATGAGTTTCTTATTTTTTGAATGTGGAAACCCAAAACCCTCAGAGGAAATTTACCAAAAGCCAGAAATAATAAAGGACGCGCCATCCACTTTTCTGTCTCCCGAAGAAAGTATGGAAACATTTTATTTACCGCAAGGGTACAAAGTAGAGCTTGTGGCAAGTGAACCGATGATTGATGAGCCGGTAACAATCGCATGGGATGGTAATGGTCGAATGTATGTAGCAGAGATGAATACCTACATGCAAGATGTTAATGGTACAGGCACCAGAAGATCAATTAGTAAAATCAAGTTACTTGAAGATTTGGATGGTGATG
>CAXIDD010000534.1:0-4034 GCA_964021975.1 uncultured Saprospirales bacterium
CCTGTTATCTTTAGTGTGAAACACGTTTTACAAGGAGTGGCCACTTTGGCTTTTGTAGGGATTTATTTTGTGAGTAAAATCCAAGTAAAGGAGCAATTATCCTATAAAATTCCCTTTCGGGAAATCCGGACCCAATACGATTGGAAAGTCATTCTACAGGCTGTAACGCCTACTTTAATCATTTCAATTGGTGCTGGATTTACTATTCCAGTAATCAATTTGTTTTTTATGAATGTACACGGCGTAGGGCCAAGTACCTTCTCTCTATTGGGGTCGATTACTTATTTTCTAGTGGTTTGTGTGATGATTTTTATGCCCACCATTAAGCGGAAATTTGGTTACCGAATTGCCATCACCTTGTTTCAATCCTTAGCCGTTTTTGCTTTATTTATGCTGGCCGCTACAGAGTTTTACAAAACCTGGGGAATTGCAGTTTATGTAGCCATCTTTTTCTATATCATTCGACAACCTTTGATGAATGCGGCTGGACCGATGACATCAGAATTGATGATGTACTACGTTGGAAAGCGAAACCAAGAAATCATCAGCGCTTTGAATGCTTCCATCTGGTCTGGGAGTTGGTTTATTTCTATGAATATTTTCGCATTGATGCGCAAAGCACAATTCAATTATTCTACGATTTTTATGTTGACCGTTGCTTTATATATTGTTGGCGTAGCCTGGTATGCCATATTGATTAAAAGGTACTATCAGAAAAATCCACAAATTAAGGTAGCCTCTATTCGAGATAAAATAAATTCAAAACTTACCAATAAACCTGAACGAAAAGACCTTTACACCAATAGGAGGTGAAAACTGTTTGGACAGAAGTGTCATTATTCCGATAAATCACTAAAACAAGACTAGCAATGCTTTGGAAACAAGAATTCAATTTAGAAGGACTTAATCAATCCTCCCACCAAACTTTAGCCGAGCACGTCGGTATTGAATATACAGAAATAGGAGCCGATTACATCAAAGCCACAATGCCCGTTGACCATCGTACCGTCCAGCCCATGCGCTTATTACATGGAGGTGCCAGTGCGGTATTAGCCGAGACCCTGGGAAGTGTAGCAGGCCTGATGTGTATTGAGGATATAGCTACCAAAACAATCGTGGGTACCGAAATAAGTTGTTCGCATCTGCGTTCTGCTAAACAGGGTTTGGTAACCGGCAAAGTAAGCCCCCTGAAGATCGGACGTCGCCTACAAGTTTGGAATATTGACATTACAGACGACAAAGAACGGCTAATTTGTGTCAGCCGTTTAACAATTATGGTGGTAGATCTGTCATCCACACAGAAAACTTCTTAATTAAGCGTTTAGTAAGAAATTTTAATTAGTGATGAATAGAATTCTGTTTGCCTTTTTGGCTTGTTTTACTTTTAACCATTTAAGTGCTCAATTTGAACAGCAGTTTAACCTTGACCAAATCGTTCAGGTGAATGACTATTTCCAAGGAACCAGAAGCTATAATGACATTTGGGGATTTGAAGATCAGAATGGTAGAGAATATGCTATCCTGGGTGCTCGGGAAGCTTTTATTATCTATGATATCACCAACCCGTCTGCTCCGCAAGAAGTAGCCTTCATTCCAGGTTCCAGATCCATTTGGCGAGATATGAAAACCTATGGGAACTATATTTATGGCATTTCAGATCGGACTACTGATGGCCTAGTGGTCATCAATATGGAAAACGCTCCCAATAATATTACATGGGAATTCCAAAAGCCAATCCTTACCGCTGGCTTAGATACACAAGCACTTGAAGATGCTCATAATTTGTTTATTGATGAAAATGGTATCCTATACATTGCTGGGAGTAACATTAGTGATGGAGGCATCCTCATGATGGATTTAAAAGATGACCCTGGAAAGCCAGCCTATATTGGTCCAGCCACTAATCGGTACTCTCATGATGTTTTTGTGCGTGGAGATACGGTGTATAGCTCTGATATCAATAATGGTTTTTTTTCCATAACCAGTGTTGCAAATAAGCAATCTCCTGAGTTATTGGCACTGCAAAATACCTCCCGTAATTATACCCACAACAGTTGGCTATCCGATGATGGAAACTATCTTTATACTACGGACGAAAGATCAAATGCCTTTGTCGATGCCTACGATATTTCGGATCTAGATAATATTTCAAGAGTAGATGCCTATCGGCCACTAGCCACTGAGGGAACAGGTGTTGTTCCGCATAATGTACATTACTTTAATGATTTTTTAGTGATCAGCTATTATTCGGATGGTGTGAAAATTGTCGATGCGCATCGACCCGATAACCTCATTGAGGTAGGTAGCTTCGATACCTCCCCCCAAACTGGGGCTGGAGATGGCTGTTGGGGTGTGTTTCCTTATTTGAAATCAGGCGTCATTTTAGCTTCTGATATGGAGGAAGGGCTTTTTATCTTAAATCCCAATTACCAACGAGCTGCTTATTTAGAAGGAGTAGTGATAGATGCCAATACCAAACGACCACTTCCAGCAGTAGAAGTTAGTATCAATAGCACCCAATCCAACTTTGATCGTTCCAGACCTGATGGACAATTCAAAACCGGTTTGGCCAATGGTGGCACCTTCTCAGTTACCTTTTCATTAGCGGGTTATGAACCATTGACGAAAGAATATACCCTTGAAAATGGTCTGGTTATTGATGATGTGGTAGAATTAGTGCCCATTCCAATCGTTTCTCTCTCCGGGCGTATTACTAGCCAAAGCAGTTCGCAAGGAATTGCCGGACAACTTACCTTAACCAATAGTTCAATCAGTTATGATGTTCAAGCCGACGAAACCGGGCAGTTTACCCTAGAGAATATTGTGGTAGGTTCCTATGAGCTTTGGGTTGGTGCTTGGGGGTATCGCCAACAAGTTTTATCCGAAGTTGATATTGTAAATGAAGAGACCTTAAATTTTCAGTTAGCATCTGGATTTGAGGATGATTTTTATAGAGACCTTGGTTGGACAAGCAGCTCGACTGCTCGTACTGGAGATTGGGTGCGAGTCGTTCCAATTGGTAATGATTTTGAAGGAGCACTCGCTAATCCGGATGCCGATTTAGATAATGATTTTGGGGCTAGTGCTTACGTAACTGGAAACGGCGAGGGAGGCAGTGGCCTTTTTGACGTGGATGATGGCGTAGTGACCCTCACTTCCCCGATCATGGACTTATCTGATTATGAAAATCCTGAAATGCAGTTTTCTTATTGGTTTTATAATGGAGCTGGAGAAGGAACACCCGATGATCAACTACTCATAAGTCTTACTAATGGTATTACGACGGTGGATCTAGCCCTGATTACAGAGAATACGGATCGTTGGGAAGACAAAACATTTTTACTGACTGACTTAATTGAATTGACTGATTCGATGCAATTGATTGTAGAAACTTTTGATTTAGGTAACCCTCATTTAGTGGAAGTTGGATTTGATGGGTTTAGTGTAGTAGATTTAATTGCTACCAATAGTATTGATTTGTTTGATCAAAAAATAGAGTTGAGTATTTTCCCAAATCCTAGTCGAGATCAATTTAATGTTCAATTTGAAATCCCGGATACTTTTGAATCCCTTCGATTAAATCTCTTTAACCAATATGGTCAACAATTGTCCAGTCGTTTGATCAATCAAAGGGAAGGTTTTGTTACCTTAGGTGAAGATTTGCCCATAGGGATATATTGGGTACAATTGCAAGACCGAAAAGGAAGGCAATTAACCCGAAAAATAATCAAGCAATAAATACAGTAGCGGCGAATGATTTCGCCGAGAATTCTGCGAATGATTTCGCCGAAGTCTAATATTTTTGGGCGTTTCTAAATAATAATATGGCCAAAGATCAATATTACACTTTACTCGAGGATTACCTAAATGAAAATTTAGATGGACCTGCACGTCAGGCTTTAGAGCGAGCGCTTAATGAAGATGAAGACCTTCAGGAGGAATTAGCGATTCTAATAGCTGAACAAAAAGCATACCAAGGCTTGGACGATTATTTAGAAGAAGCCCCCGTAAGTTTGATAAACAAAACCTGGCTA
>CAXIDD010000535.1:0-4022 GCA_964021975.1 uncultured Saprospirales bacterium
TTGATTGGATTCACTAAAGCTCGCCTAATATGATTTAGGGCTCCGATCTTATAATTACGGTGTTTCCGGATATTCAATTTTTGGCTTACGCCAAAGATGGCCCGTAGTTGCTTTTCATTGTAGGAAGTATGCCTTTTGCCTAAGCGAATATCTTCTGCATCAATTGTAGCCCCCATGTAATGGCCAATACGCTGAGCAAATGCCAAGGTGTCTTTGCGTAAATCTTCGTAAAAAAGGACCAATGGTTTGTGCTCAAAGTACTTCTCCAGAATTTCAATATTGCGATAAAACTCCAGGTCCTGTTTTTTAAAGCGTCCTTGGTCATTCTTTAAATCAATGAACTCCTCAAATTCCCAAGGATTCCCATTTTTCACAAACCGTCGGTGTTGAGAAGCAATCCAACTACCATGCTTGCGAAAAATTATGATGGGGCGCGCCTGTGGGTAGGCCGCCGAAAAATCTTTAGCCTCTGCTTCCATTTGTTGATCAAACTCCCGCGAGACAAAATATTTATCGTACTGGCCTTTGGCAATGATTTGCTTAGCGCGTTTGTACTTCGTACGCTGGATGTAATGAATCCCTTTATAAAAAGGAAAAACATCATATTGTAAATAAGTAGAGGCTACTTTGCCCATTCCTACATGGAAATATATTTCTGGTTGGTTCATTGATTTTTATAAAATTTTAAAACCACAGTAGAGCACAATAGAAAACGAAGGCATTAAAAAATAGCAGAATTCATTTATTATATTGCTATTTCTATACTTTCCAAAAACGCAGCAAAAGTACCTCAATACCCAAAAAGATCAAAACGAAAATCAAACACCAACGCCAAAGGATGATGCCTTGACTTCTTTCTTCAATAGTTGCCGTTAGAACCGCATTATTTTGAACATCGATTATATTCATCGCTGGCCCAATAAATGTTTTCAATTCTGGAACTGGGAAGTAAGATAGATCAGATTCTTGACGATTGAAATTGAAAGCATATTGCTCCAATGTTTGTCCTTGCTCTAGAAAAAGATCATAATAACCAGCCGTATTCAATTGTTGATCAGTACTCATAAACACCTTAGAACCTACAACTCTTTGTTGTGGGATAAATTCAATACCATTTCCAATTAGTTTGTACACTTGCTCTCCACTGCCCCCTTGGTGTGCAGCCTCTAAGACCATGTCTTTACCAATCGTGTAGGCAATCGGGCGTTTATTCCCCCCAGTCAGCGCCATTTTATAGATCATAGGAACAAAAATCTCACCGTTCCGCACCAAATCATTAAAATCACCATTTAATGGCGCCGAACAAACGTAAAGATTTCCTGCATCTACCTCATAAGCCGAAAGATAACTACTGCCATCCCGATAGGTTAATAGAATGCGTTCTGGCCGAGAATTAAATCGGTTAAATCGATAATTCCCTTGACTAACTGGTAACTTTAAATTAGCAGAACGATTTTCAAAAACGTCTTTAAAAATAAATTCCTGCGTATTAACTTCTGAGACAATCCGTTCTAATGATTCAAATGATTCTGGTGCATTCGCAGGGAAACTTCCTAAGAAAGACTGATAACTAGCCATATTGCTGTTTCTTCCTGGAAAGACCAGTAGGTTTCCTCCTTCAGAAACGTAGGACTTTAGTGCAAAAGCCAATCCAGAAGAAACATCGTTCAAATCATTCAGAACGATGAGTTCATAATTGGCAAAAGTAGAATAATCTAATTGCTGTCTCCGTTGGTTGTCTACTTCAAAATAATCCAGACCGCCAATAGCTGCGTTTAAATAACGATTGGGCACATCTTCATTGATAGCGAGTACATTGACTTCTTCTGCCACGTAAAATGCGGCATAATACTGATCATCGAATTGCACCGGATAATCCGTTACAGTCAGTTGTGCCTGATGCCACCCCGTTTTGTCAATGGTAATATTAACCGTATCTCGGACAATAGACTGAGCGGGGATATTTAGGGTTCCAACCGGTTTACTTTGTCCGCCATATTTAACAGATAAGCGAATATTTTCTGCCGCTTCCTGACTGTTATTTTTGATTTGCACCACCAGTGGATTGGTTTGATTCAGCATTTGGATAGGTGCTTCAAACCAAGCAGAATCAATACTAATATTGCGTTCTTCTACTGATTGTAGTGGTACTAAGTTGATTGGATAAATGGTATCTGGATAGTTTTGTACATCAACAATACTCCGCTGAAAATCAGAGATGATATACATGATTTTATTTTCCTCTGTGCCACTTTCCAATACTTGTTTTTGTCTAGTAAGAATATTGGACATGGGCTGTACCGAAGGGGATCGATCAATTTCATCCACTAGAGCCAGGGCATCTTCTTTAGAAACTAGGCGTTGGTGCCGTCCCTCAAAATCCATGGTCAATACCTGGAAGCGATCTTCTTCTTGATAAGCCGCGATAATTTCCCGAGCTCTTTGTTTAGCTTTATCCAATAAAGGGACGTCCTGACTCAAAGCATCCATACTAAAAGAGTTATCCACGAAAACGCTCACCACCTTACTTCCCTTTTGAACTTCTGTATCTTTGCTGATAAAGGGTTGAGCAAAAGCCAAAACCAAAAAGGCCAGCGCAAATAACCGCGCGAGCAATACTAAGATATTACGCAACCTTGACCGAGAGCTGGTTTCTTCTTTTACCTCTTTTAAAAAGCGGACATTGGTAAAGTATACTTTCTTAAATCGACGAAAATGAAATAAATGTATGATTATCGGTATTGCGAGTGCCGCTAAAGCCACCAAAAATACCGGAAACAAAAATTGCATATGCTTTTGTTTTATGATCTCAGGAGCTATTTTTGCAGCCTAGAGACCATCGTTGGGTTCCTAAATATGTTCTAAAGACAAATAGGTTCTCTAATGAGTTGTCGAAGTTGATTAAAACTTCAACAATAATACGGATTTAACAGAAATTTATTTTTGCTTTTCGATAATTGTAGGTTTTAGGATGCCCTTTGACTTGTTTATCTGGTTATAAGAGTAGGTCTAAAAATTATCCTTCGGGTTAAAATCTGCGCTTTTGAACCTGTATTTTGTTAAACGTTCTTAATGCCACTGGCATTAGCTCTGCTAGATAGCTTAGGTTATGCCTGCGTTTTTTGCCTCATCCAGATTCAAAATCATCAAATTTTATCTCCAAAAAAAATCACCCTACTCTAAAACTAAACATTAACCTCATGGCTGCTTATAAAATCAAAGAAATATTTTACACCCTGCAAGGCGAAGGGGCCCAAGCGGGAAGGCCAGCCGTATTTTGCCGATTTTCTGGTTGCAACCTTTGGAGCGGCCGCGAAGAAGATCGGCATAAAGCCATTTGTCAGTTTTGTGATACAGATTTTTGGGGAATGGATGGAGAAAATGGAGGTAGCTTTCCTAATCCTACCGATCTAGCAGAGAAAATTGCTTCCCTTTGGCCCGCAGATCAGCCACGCAGCCAACCTTATGTCGTTTGTACGGGAGGAGAGCCGCTCTTACAGTTGGATGAAGCGCTGGTAATCGCGCTGCATGAGAAAGGATTTGAAATCGCGGTAGAGACCAATGGTACGATTGAAGCCCCCAAAGGTATAGATTGGATTTGTGTAAGTCCAAAAGCAAATACGGAATTGGTCATCAAAAAGGGTCACGAACTCAAATTGGTGTATCCTCAGTTCAATGCCATGCCCGAACAGTATACCGAGCTAAACTTTGATAATTTTTATCTGCAGCCAATGGACGGCCCCAGGACACAAGAGAACACCCAGGCTTGCTTACAGTATTGTTTGCAAAATCCGCAGTGGAAGCTGAGTTTACAAACGCATAAGATATTGGATATTCCGTAGGGCTATTTTGATCTATATTAAGTGCCTAGACAAAATTAACTATACGTTTTATGATTGGCTCTTTTTTCTCAACTCTGTGTTATGTCCTCAGACGATATAAATCGTCTTGCGGGCACGCCTTGATTTGAGAAAAAATCCCCGGATCAAAAACTATACTTATTTCTGTCCAGGCACTTACTT
>CAXIDD010000536.1:0-4001 GCA_964021975.1 uncultured Saprospirales bacterium
TGGTGGTGCTCCGATTGATAATGTAAAGGCTACCGTAACTCAACGTTTTTATACGAGTAATTATATCCATGATTTTACCTATTTGTTTGGTGTTGACGAAGTCGCTGGAAATTTTCAGCAAAACAACTATGGTAAAGAGGGTTTACAAGGAGATCCTGTACGTGCCGAAGCACAAGATGGCTCCGGATTTAATAATGCTAATTTTGCAACACCTGAAGATGGTGCTAGGCCAAGGATGCAAATGTTTTTATGGGCTCGGTCAGGTTCTACATTTCAAGTAGATGGTCCCGTAAGTATAGCGGGAGATTATGATTTTTTACCCGCGAGTTTTGGTCCACTTTTATTAGAGTCGCTTAGTGGAGAAGTAGTGGCTCCTACAAGTGGGCGTAATAATTTGTTGAATGCTTGTACAGATTTTAATAATCCAGAGTTGCTTAAGGGTAAAATAGCGCTGATCGATCGAGGAGATTGTTTTTTTGAACCAAAAGCAATTAGAGCAGAGGCAGCTGGAGCCATTGCCTGTATCATTTGTAACAACCAAGCAGGATTGATTCCTGCCGGTGATGTAGACTCTATTCCTGATCACAATATTCCGACGATTATGATCAGACAAGAAGATTGTGCCCGGCTACGTGCTCAATTAGACAGCGGAGCCGTAAATGTAACTTTACAAGCACCTGATTTTTTGGATTCTGGGTTTGATAATGGAATTATTATACACGAATACGGTCACGGTATTTCCAACCGGCTGACCGGCGGGCCAGATGCTTTTACTTGTCTGTTTAGCGATGAGCAAATGGGAGAAGGTTGGAGTGATTTCTTTACCTTGGCTTTATTAGCTCAGATGGGAGATACGGGCGAAGAGGCAAAAGGAATCGGAACCTTTCCAACTGGACAAAGTACCGAAGGGATAGGTATCCGTAGGCAACGTTATTCAACGGATATTCGAGTCAATGATCAGACCTATGACGATATTATTGGTACTAGAGCTCCTCATGATGTAGGAGAAATTTGGGCAGCTACTTTGTGGGACATTTATTGGGATTTATCTGAGCTATATGGTTTTGATCCCGACCCGAATAATAAATCTGCTGGCAACAATATCGCCATTCAATTGGTGATGGATGGCCTAAAAGTACAGTCCTGTGATCCAGGATTACTCGATGGACGAGATGGTATCTTAGCAGCTGACTTTATTAATAATAATGGGGTTAATGAATGTTTATTATGGGAAGTTTTTGCAAAAAGAGGCCTAGGCTGGAATGCCCAACAAGGAGATAATCGGAGTAGAAATGACAACATTGAAGCTTTTGACCTTAATCCAGATTGTGTGCCAGCAATATCCATCCTTAAGAATAGTACGCCACTAATTGAGCCAGGAGCCGAGTTCTCCGTTACGATAACCATCAACAACAATAAAACAGCTGCCGTTACGGATGTGGTGGTCAA
The DNA here is from genome assembly GCA_964021975.1 of uncultured Saprospirales bacterium. GTDB lineage: Bacteria > Bacteroidota > Bacteroidia > Chitinophagales > Saprospiraceae > DATFKA01. Next base: position 1,450 of record CAXIDD010000536.1, read on the forward strand.
CGATTTGATTCCATTTGGAGCGACTTTAGTGCCTGGGTCTTTATCTGGAGTAGATAATTTTCGGACAGCAGGAGATGCCCTTGTTTTTGAGTTGGGGACACTATCCTCTGGGGCTTTAAAACGCATTAGTTATAAACTGCAAAGTGATCCGGCGCTGTTCTCCAATCAACTCTTGTTTGATGATGCAGAAGCAGTGGGAGCTACCTGGAGTATCTCGGATTTATCCGGAAGAGATACCTGGCGAATTAGTACAGAACGTCCTTTTGCTGGAGAACGTTCTTGGTTCGTACCCAGTACACCTCGGAGTAATGATCAAGTGATTCGTTTGGTACAACCCATTATCGTGGAAGCCGCTCAACCAGTATTACGTTTTTATCATAACTTTGATATTGAACCTGGATTGGATGGCGGACTGGTCGAAATCTCTACCAATGGCGGACTTTCATGGGTGCCATTGGACAATGAACAGCTATTTAGAAAACCTTATACAGGTAGAGTGGCCAGTAATACTTTTGGTCTTAATCGGCAAGAAGCTTATTGGGGAGATAGTAAAGGCTACATTGTAACTTATGCAGATTTAGCTGATTACATTGGGCAGCGTATTAACTTACGCTACCGGTTTAGCACCAATGCGGAAAACCCCGAGTTTGCCTTTGAGGCAGAAGGTTGGTTTATTGATAATATTGAAGTAATGGACATGTATAATTTTGCCGGTGAGATTTGCCTGACTACCGCAGAAGGAGATAATATCTGCAAATTACCCGAGCAAAGAGGAACCATTGTAGAAACAGCTTTACCGACTTCTTCCCAGGATTTAATGATTGAAGGGTTTCAGGTTCGGACTTTCCCAAATCCTGTACAAAATATTCTGAATGTATCTTTACGTGGTGCGGATCAGAATAGTGTCCAACTAGCGCTTACCAGCCTAAATGGGCAGGTGCTAGAACGTTGGGATTTAGAAAGTGGCTTATCTAATAGAAACGAACAATTGGATTTGAGTGATTTGCCGAAAGGCGTATACTTTTTAAAAGTACAGAGTGCTGAAAATGTGCAGGTAGAGAAAATTGTGGTGCAGTGATAAAAAAGATGACCCCGGATTTTCAATCTGGAAAATTCGGGGTCATTTTTAGAAGCTATTTCTAGGTATTCTTCTTCAAATCATTGAGGTACTTCATCAACTCCATTTCATCGTAGATTAAGACCTCCCGGGCTTTGCTTCCTTCGCTAGGCCCCACGATACCCATGGCTTCCATTTGATCCATAATCCGTCCGGCTCGGTTGTAGCCCAACTTTAATCTTCGTTGAATCATGGAGGTAGAACCGTGTTGGTTGCCTACTACTAATTTGGCTGCATCCTCGAATAGATCATCAAGGTCAGAGTACTTTAAGCCCGAAGCACCGGGAATATCTTCCTCCCCGTGGAATTCGGGTAGGTAATGTGGCTCTGGGTAGCCTCGTTGCTCTCCGATGAAATCTATTAAACGCTCTACTTCTGGCGTATCAATAAAAGCACCTTGTACCCGTACCATTTCACCACCAACAGAAAGAAGCATGTCTCCTCTACCAATCAGTTGATCGGCACCGCCAGCATCCAAAATTGTACGAGAATCTACTTTAGCCATTACTTTAAAGGCAATCCGTGCCGGGAAGTTGGCTTTAATAATACCGGTAATGATATTTACAGAAGGCCGCTGGGTAGCAATCACCAAGTGGATACCTACCGCCCGTGCTAATTGTGCTAGACGGCCAATGGGCATTTCAATTTCCTTACCCGCCGTCATAATTAAGTCGGCAAACTCATCAATGATGAGTACAATGAAGGGTAAAAATCGGTGTCCTTTAAGTGGGTTTAAGCGTCGTTGAATAAATTTGTTATTGTATTCTTTTAGATTTCTGGAAGAAGCTTTTTTGAGCAAATCATATCGACCATCCATTTCAATACAGAGGGAATTTAGGGTATGAATTACTTTATTGGTTTCTGTCGTAATCGGTTCCGTCTGATTGGGCAAATAAGCCAGAAAATGATGTTTTAATTTAGAATACGGGAACAGCTCCACCTTCTTTGGATCAATCAAGACCAACTTGACTTGCGAAGGGTGTTTTTTGTATAAGATCGAAGCAATGATGGCATTGATACCTACCGATTTACCTTGGCCCGTAGCACCGGCAACCAACAAGTGTGGCATCTTCGCAAGATCAGCTATAAATACTTCGTTTGAAATGGTTTTTCCCAAGGCAATGGGTAAGTCCATTTTCGCGCGTTTGAACTTCTCAGAGATCAGGACTTCGCGCATGGAGACCACTTGTTTCTGTTTATTGGGAACTTCGATACCAATCGTTCCTTTACCCGGAATCGGGGCGATAATACGAATACCGAGTGCGGCTAGACTTAAGGCAATATCATCTTCTAAGTTTTTAATTTTAGAAATCCGCACACCTGGCGCCGGTACAATTTCATAGAGGGTAACGGTAGGCCCGATGGTCGCCCGTATTTTAGTAATTTCAATTTTGTAATTGAGTAAGGTCTCAATAATCTGATCCTTATTGGCCTC
>CAXIDD010000537.1:0-3996 GCA_964021975.1 uncultured Saprospirales bacterium
CCCCCCAATCAAAGTGCAGGGCACCTTTAGCGTGTAGTCCAGGGCGGAATTTAATTTCTGACAAGCCAGTAGTAAAACTATCTGCCCCAAAGATATTTGCATTCCTCAGGAAGCGATCTGCATTTGCCTCTGTGTAGCGCTCACTTTCGTAGTTCAATTGCCTAAAAAATTCTACTTCGGACCGAAGAATAACGTAATAAGGTTTTATCAACCCAATAGAAGGGCCGCCCTCATAACTAAATCCAACTGCTACCCCTTTGGTCTTTGCCTTTTCAGAAAAATATCGCTTTTCTCCTAGACCTCCACGCAGGACATAGAAATTGTTTTGTTTACCAAAAATATAAGAGCGAAAATTTCCTCCACCAAAGCCACTGCCACCTGGAGACCTATTCTGACGAGTCTCTCTAAAATGTTTTAGCTCACCTAGGCTGAAGTGCCAAAATCTCGTTTTATAGTAGGTATCAATGGTTCCAAAATTCAAACCAATAGAGGCTCCATTTGTATGCAGTTTCACCTCAAAGGTATTCTCCTGAAGATAAACGAGATTTTTTTTATCGTTGTAGTTGTTCTCCCCTAGTTTTAGTGTTTGTTGTGCCAACAAAAACGGCCCAAAAAACAGTAAAAGACAACAATAAGCGATGGAATATCTATTCATTAATTTTATAACTTAGCTTAAGTAAGGGAGCAAATTAATCAATAACCTATGATGACAGATTATTGATTAATTTGCTCCCTTACTTATGTTTATTTCCGTTTCCCAAATTGGACGTTTACAAACAAATTCAGGAAGAAGCTTTGGTTTTCTACACCAGGCGTTCTTGGAGATTCAATCAAGATAGGAACTTTCTGAAAGTAAACATCAGCCATCATACCTATTTCGACTGCTTTCACGAATTCATCAAAAGCACCCCAATCAAAATGCAGCGCACCTTTGGCATGCAAGCCCGGACGGAATTTAACCTCTGTCAACCCACGCGTGAAATTGTCGGCTCCAAAGATGTTTTCATTGGTTAAAAAGCGCTGGGCATTGTCTTCACTGTAGCGTTCACTTTGATAGTTGAGCTGTCCAAAATTTTCCGGGACGTACCGGAGTACTAAATAATAAGGCTTAAGTATCCCGATAGAGGGTCCACCCTCATAGCTAAAACCAACTGCAACGCCTTTGGTTTTTGCTTTCTCAGAAAAATAAATTTTCTCCCCATATCCTCCGCGCAAGACAAAAAAGTTATTTTGTTTGCCAAAAATGTAAGAGCGAAAATTTCCTCCACCAAAACCATTCCCCTGGAGGGATCTACTTTGACGCGTTTCTCTAAAATGTTTTAGCTCTCCTAGGCTAAAATGCCAAAATCGCGTTTTATAATAAGTATCAATGGTTCCAAAATTCAAACCAATAGAGGCTCCATTGGTATGTAGTTTCATCTCAAAAGTATTCTCTTGCAAGTAGACAATACTTTGTTTATCATTATAGTTGTTTTTACCCAAATCCAGCGTCTGCTGCGCCAAAATTGGCGAAGCAATGAAGGAGAGCATTAAACAAAATAAAATGGTATATTTTTTCATAAATTTCGTATCAAAGTGTCAATAACCCAACTTTTCAGCTTTTGAGTAACCATACAAAGCTTGGTTAATTTGAACTAGCTTAAAAGTTTACATTAGACCAATGTGGACTTTAGGGAAATATCCTTTTGTAATACTAATCTAAAGACAAACATAGCAGTCAAAAGTTTACTTTCCTATGCGCTATCTTAAATTTAGGAAATTTGGCCGACAATTACCGCTAATTTCTCGAAATTTGGCATATTACTGATCTAAGTTATCTTTTGTCTGATCCGAACCTAGAAATAATCAATTCTATTTTTATAAATTAAATTATCGATATCATGGAGCTATTAATCTATTCGCCAAAGACCTCTTCGCGACTAGATTATATGTTCGCCATCTTCTTCAAGCAAATTGTCCAGCTGCCCTATCAGGTGACGAATGATCCTCAGTTCTTTAAATCTTATTTAGGCCCCTGTATTAATTATAGTTTAGAGGAGCGGATAAATGACCATGAGATCTGGATACCGCCTCATACTTTTCTTTTTGAACAAGATATTCGCCCACAACCACTTTCGGTAAAAGACTATGAGGGGATGCCTATTTTTTTTCAAAATAATCACTCCAAAGCTAGTTGCCCTTTTGATTTATTTGCGGCTGGCTTTTATTTACTCAGCTTATATGAAAATTATTTGCCCGGACCAAGGGATGTACATGGACGATTTACAGCAAAGCAGAGTCTGGCCTATCAACATGGATTCCTTCAACGCCCTTTAGTAGATGAATACGGTCTGTATTTAGTACAGCAATTAATCAAAAAACATCCTGAGCTAGCCTTTAAGGCTCCATCATACGCTTATACTCCTACTTACGATATTGATGTGAGTTGGGCTTATGGACACCGTCCATTGTACCGGCAATTAGGTAGTATTTTAAGAGATTTTTGGAAACTTGATTTAGCTAATTTAAGTAGGCGGATTGCGGTTCAGACCAAGCAACAAGCAGATCCATTTTATACCTTCCCTTATCTAGATCAACTCCATGAGCAATATGACCTAAAACCAATCTATTTCTTTCTACTAGCAGATTACCATGGGCTAGACCGAAATATCCATCCGGCTCATCCCGAGCAACAAGAACTGATCCGGTCGATCGCTAACAAATACAAAAGTGGCATCCACCCGGGCATTTTATCCAATCAACAGGAAAATCAATTCAGTAAAGAACTGAAACGGTATCAAGACCTGACTACACAAGTGGCCAAGCATAGTCGCCAACACTATTTAGTTTTGCAATTCCCACAGACCTATCAAAGGCTACTTAAAAACGGTATTCAGCACGATTACACACTTGGCTATGCTGATGCGGTTGGATTTAGAGCCAGTATAGCCCGTCCTTTTCCATGGTATGATCTTCAAAAAGAATCTATTAGTAATTTAATGATCCACCCTTTTGCTTGTATGGATGGTGCTTTAAAACGTTCTACTGAAAATCAGAAGGATAAAATATACCAACAAGTGGTGACTTTAATTAGTGCTACAAAAGCCGTTAATGGTCATTTTTACACGCTATGGCACAATAGTAGTTTTTCTACTTTAGAAAACTGGAAAAACTGGAAGCCCATTTATGAGTATATCATAGAACAAGCACTTCCTTAGAAGCTATTTAAACTTTTTACCTTAAATTCACCGCCTCACTGATTCAAAATCTGCTATAAGAAAATAATTATGATCCACAATTTAAGCGCCCAGAATAGTATAGCCAATCAATTTATAGCGGAGCTACGAGCCGTAGGTATTCAACAAGATCGCCTGCGATTCAGAAAAAACCTAGAGCGACTAGGATCGATTTTTGCAGTGGAAATAAGCAAAGAATTAAACTACGAAGCTAAAGACATCGAAACCCCATTGGGTATTGCGAACAGCCAACTTCCCAGTGATCCGATTGTTTTAGCAACAATTTTAAGAGCTGGGCTACCCTTGCACCAAGGGCTGTTAAACTTTTTTGACGGAGCTGAGAATGCTTTTGTTTCTGCTTATCGCAAACACCATAAAGATGGCTCGTTTGAAATAGATATTGAGTATGTAAGTTGTCCAAGCATCTCCGATAAGGTTTTAATAATAGCCGATCCAATGTTGGCAACGGGGGCCTCCATGCAACTCGCTACCAAAGCGATTCTTAACAACGGGATGCCTAAACAGCTGCATTTTGTTACCGCAATTGCCTCTACCGAAGGGGTAGACCATATCAAAAGACATTTTCCTAAAGCACACCTTTGGGTCGGAGCTATTGACGAAGAGTTGACTGCCAAGTCTTATATTGTACCAGGTTTGGGAGATGCAGGAGATCTTGCTTTTGGAGAGAAACTACAAGATTAAACTGGAGCGCTATCTTTTCTTTTCCATTTGTTTGGGATCAAGCGATTCAGTTAATCCATCTCCTATTAAATTAAATAAA
>CAXIDD010000538.1:0-3965 GCA_964021975.1 uncultured Saprospirales bacterium
TAATTCAGGAGTTGTAACTATTTCGCTAGTTTCTGTCTCGGAATCTTGACCATGATAAATACCCATCATACTGAAAACATGAGCTGTTGAATCTTTTGAAATTCGCTGTGCAATTTCCTGTATTTCAACTGGCTGAAGACTAAAGCCTCGGATTTTTTCACTTCCAGAGTCGTTGGGTATAAAAAATTTATAACCATTGGCTTCATAATTATCCATCATACAATAAGCACATTCTTTAGTAATTCCAAAGCGCTTACCAGTTAGAATTTTACAAGCCTCACTACAATCTTTAAATGCTACCTCTGTAAAATCATCAGTTAGAGAAAGCTCTTTGGGTGTAGAATTGTTGTTACAGTTGGAAAGAGAAAAAGAAAAGAAGATAAGAACAGCACATTTAAAAATTAGGAGAATCTTCATGAATAATGTTTTAGGTTTGATTTTAATAAGGGAAAAGAATTAGATAGGGTTTTATATTGATTATCACTTTAAATATAAGAAATCATTAAAAAAATGACTATTTAAATAAGGTTTTTCTTTCATTAAATTAATAATACAAGATTAACTTTTATCAATTACTTCTAAATTTTATCAATTACTTCTATATTTTATCAATTGCAAAATGGTTACCACTATCTATCTCTTTATTTTGCACTCTTCCACATATTCCCTAAATTAACCTATCGAAAATCAACATTTTGCTCAACGATCAAGCCAATTATGATAGCTAAAAACAAGTTAAAAAATTTAGGATTCTTAATCCTACTCGCCTTACTTTTTTCTACTAATGAAACTTTTGCCCAAACCGAAGCGCATAAAGCGATTCAAAAAGCAGCGGCTAGTTTGCAACTACGAGAAATCGGCCCCGCTCTTATGGGTGGACGGATCGCAGACGTTGCCGTTTCCGCACAACACTCCAGCACCTGGTATGTAGCTGCCGGCTCCGGTAATCTATGGAAAACTACCAATAGCGGTATTACCTTTCAACCGGTTTTTGAAAAAGAAGCTTCCTATTCCATTGGTACAATCATGATCGACCCCAATAATGATGAGGTCGTTTGGATCGGTACTGGCGAAAATGTCAGTGGCCGACACGTTGGCTGGGGAGATGGTGTCTATAAAAGTACCAACGGTGGTAAAAGTTGGACCAATATGGGCTTGAAAAAATCAGAACACATTGGCAAGATCTTGGTAGACCCACGCAATAGTGATGTCGTCTTTGTTGCTGCGGAAGGACCACTTTGGTCTTCTGGTGGAGACCGTGGTTTGTATAAGACTACCGACGGCGGCCAAAACTGGAAACTGGTACTTGAGATTGATGAAAACACAGGGGTTACGGATATGGAGTTTGATCCTTCCAACCCTGATGTGATCTATGCCGCAGCTTATCAACGTAGGCGTCATACCTGGGCCTTACTAGCTGGAGGGCCAAAATCAGGTATCTATAAGTCTTCTGATAATGGAGAGACTTTTAAAGAAATAAAAACAGGGTTACCCACTGGTGATAAAGGAAAAATCGGACTGGCGGTAACCCCCGCTAATCCAGCTATCGTATACGCTACGATTGAAGCCAGTAATGATGAGAAAGGCTTTTACCGCTCCATGAATAAAGGTGAAAGTTGGGAAAAACGTAGTAGCTATACTTCGGGCGGAACCGGACCCCATTACTACCAGGAGATTGAAGCTTCTCCCGTAAATCCAGATTTGATTTATCAGATGGATGTATTTTTTCAAGTATCCAGAGATGGTGGAAAAACGTTTAATAACCTGGAAACCGGCCGAGATAAACACAGCGATAACCACGCCCTTTGGATTGATCCCAATAACGGAAATCATCTGATTGCAGGAACAGATGCAGGGCTTTTTGAAAGCTTTGATGAGGGGATCAGATGGCGACATTTTCCCAATTTACCCATTTCACAGTTTTACAAACTAGGCTTGGATAACAGTGAGCCTTTTTACAATATTATCGGTGGCGCACAAGATCTAGGAACACTTATAGGTCCATCTAGAACGACGAATACTGAAGGTGTTCGCAACCAAGATTGGAGGGTTCCCTTGGGGGCAGATGGTTATGACTCTACTTTTGATCCAGAAGATAATAATATTGCCTATATGGAAATCCAACAAGGACTCCTTCATCGTTATGATCGAAGAAGTGAAGAAGTGTTGAATATTCAACCGCAGGCCGCGCTTAATGATCCACCAGAAAGATGGAACTGGGATAGTCCAATTTTGGTAAGTCCACACAATAGCAAACGTTTGTACTTCGGTTCTCAGCGTTTATGGAAAAGTGAAGATCGGGGTGATTCATGGGCTCCAATTAGTGAAGATCTAACCACGAATACCAATCGTTACGAATTGGAAATGATGGGCCGCGTCTGGAGTGTAGATGCGCTTTATGACAATGGTGCAATGTCTAAATATGCCACTTTAACCTCAGTAGAGGAGTCGACTAAAGTAGAAGGCTTATTGTATACTGGATCAGATGATGGTTTGATTAGCATTAGCGAAGATGGAGGAGATACCTGGCGCGTAAGTGGCAACTTACCAAAGGTGCCAAAACGCTCCTTTATTAATGATATCGAAGCGAGTAAGCATAATGCCAATACTGTTTTTGCAGTAGCTGATGCCCATAAGTTTGGAGATTATAGTCCCTATTTATTTAGGAGTACGGATCGTGGGGAAACCTGGAAATCTATTGCCGGTGACCTTCCAGCAGGCACGATTGTTTGGGTGATTAAGCAAGATTACGAGAATGAAGATTTACTATTTATAGGCACTGAATATGGTATTTATTTTTCCCCAAACCAAGGCGTCAATTGGATGAAACTTGATGGTGGGGTACCGACCATTCCATTCCGAGATATTGAGTTGCACGAGAGAGATGGAGATTTAGTAGGAGCTACTTTTGGTCGAGGCTTTTATGTTTTGGATGACTATACCTCTTTAAGGACGATTGCAGAAGCCGTGGCAAGCACAGGGAATTCCCTGTTTCCGGTACGAGATGCTTGGTGGTATATTCCCAACGTCCCGATGCAAGCTAAAGGAATGCCTACGCTAGGATCGGATAGTTACCGAGCAGCTAATCCAGACTTTGGCGCCTTATTTACCTATTATTTAAAAGAGGTACCCGAAACAGCCAAAGCGAAGCGTCAAAGTGCAGAGAAAAAGCAAAAGGCTGCTGACGAAAGCAACCCTTTTCCAGGATGGGAAGTTTTGAGAGCAGAATCAAATGAAAGTGCACCCCAAGTCTTGCTATTGATACGCGACTCTGCAGGAGAAGCGGTACGTTGGTTGGAAGGAGAGACCACTAAAGGCTTACATCGGACGAGTTGGGACTTGCGCCTTCCTGCACCTAATCCAATTAATTTGACCGTACCAAGCTTTAGACCACCTTGGGCCGGTAATCCTCAGGGACCTTTGGCCGCACCTGGTGAATACAGTGTAGAACTTTTTATTGCTCATGATGGAAAGTTAGAGTCGCAAGGAGTTGCACAATCCTTCTTAGTCAAACCCGTACCCACCACAGAAGCGGGGACAGATTTTCAAGAAGTAGCTAATTTTCAAAAGAGGACTGGTGACTTAATGCGTAAGGTCTCGAACGCCGGACGCAAATTATCGGAAGCAGGAGAACGACTACGGTATTTAAGAGCAGCCATCAAGCAAACGCCTAAAGCTGAAGCTAAGCATTTTGAGGTTTTGGATGCTTTGCAAGACAATTTGAAAGCACTAGAATTACGCTTATATGGAGACCCCATTCCCTCCAGTTTGAATGAATCCACCCAGCCAGGAATCCGAGGTCGGGTAGGGCAGGTAGCTGGTGGTCATTGGGAAACCCGTCAGATGCCTACGGCTACTTTTAAAAACAACCTGGAAATAGCTCAAGAAGCCTTTCCAGCTTTTAGTGCCGATCTGAAAAACTACTTTTCAGCGCTGGAAAAATTTGAAGCGACGTTGGATGCAGC
>CAXIDD010000539.1:0-3962 GCA_964021975.1 uncultured Saprospirales bacterium
GAAGATTTTCGTAAGCAAGCCGAGCGGTTTGGCACGGAAATCAACTACGAACTAATCACCAAAGTAGACCTTAGTGGACCAATACATAAACTCTGGACAGATAGTGGTAAAGAAATTCAAGCCCATTCTGTCATTATTTCTACTGGAGCTAGTGCTAAATGGCTAGGACTAGAATCCGAGAAAAAATTCATGAACAAAGGCGTATCTGCTTGTGCGGTTTGTGACGGTTTTTTCTACAGAGGTATGGAGTTGGTCGTTGTTGGTGGCGGTGATACAGCTGCGGAAGAAGCATTGTACCTATCTAAGCTGTCTCCTAAAGTTCATTTGTTAGTAAGAAGAGATGAAATGCGTGCCTCTAAAATCATGCAAGAGCGAGTTTTGAAGGCTGAAAACATCATGATTCACTGGAACACAGAAGCCCAGGAAATTATTGGACAGGACAGTGTGGAAGGTGTACGCGTGATCAATAATAAAACGCAGGAAGAGTCCCTAATTGAGGCCAAAGGCTTTTTTGTAGCGATTGGCCACAAGCCAAATACTGGCATCTTTAAAGACTGGCTTGACATGGATGAGGCGGGATATATCATCCCTAAACCTGGCCGTACCCACACTAATATTGAAGGGGTTTTCGCCAGCGGAGATGCTCAAGACAATATTTATCGGCAGGCGGTCACGGCAGCTGGTACGGGTTGTATGGCAGCATTGGATGCCGAACGTTACCTTGGAGAGAAAGGGGTCATCTAAACGATACTTTAAGCAATAGTTTATTAGAAATAAAAATCAGTGTTTTGCCTGCAAAACACTGATTTTTATATAAGGCTGATATCTTTTTATTTTTTACCTTTGCGCCTAGCCTTACCAAAGATGTAACCTATTTCATACATTAGTAAAAAGCAAATGCTCTTATGACTAAAACAAACAAAACTAGATTCCGTACAGGTGTGCTCCATGGAGATGAAGTAACGGAGTTATTCAACTATGCGAACGAAAACAACTTTGCTATTCCTGCTGTAAATGTTGTTGGTACAAATACTGTAAATGCTGTTTTAGAAACGGCTAAAGCCGTTAATTCTCCGGTTATCGTGCAATTTTCTAATGGTGGCGCTAGTTTCTTTGCCGGAAAAGGATTATCCAATGAAAATCAGCAAGCAGCCGTTTTAGGTGGCATCTCTGGAGCTATGCACGTTCATAGCATGGCTAAAGCTTACGGAGTTACCGTAATCCTACATACCGACCATTGTGCTAAAAAGATTTTGCCTTGGGTAGACGGTCTAATCGAAGCTGGTGAAAAATTCTACGAATCTAGAGGTTATCCTTTGTACAGTTCTCATATGCTGGATCTTTCCGAAGAGCCAATTGAAGAGAATATTGAGACTTGTGTAAAATACATGGAGCGCATGTCAAAAATTGGCATGACTTTAGAAATTGAATTAGGGGTTACCGGTGGTGAAGAAGATGGTGTCGACAACACTGAAGTTGATAATGCCCTACTCTATACACAACCAGAAGAAGTAGCTCAGGCTTATGCAGCCTTAAGCAAAATTAGTGATCGGTTTACCATCGCTGCTGCCTTTGGTAATGTACACGGAGTTTATAAGCCTGGTAACGTTAAGTTGGAGCCAAAAATCTTGTTGAACTCTCAAGCACACATCAAGAAAGAATTCAATAAAGACAGTGATCGTCCCGTGAACTTTGTTTTCCACGGTGGTTCTGGTTCTTCTCAAGAAGAAATCCGTGAGGCTATCGATTATGGTGCCATTAAAATGAATATTGATACCGATATGCAGTGGGCATTTTGGGATGGTGTGAAAGCTTATGAAAAGACCAATCACGATTACCTACAAGCACAAATCGGTAATCCAGATGGTGACGATAAGCCAAACAAAAAATATTATGATCCTAGAAAATGGTTACGGGAAGGTGAGAAAACTTTTGTTACTCGCTTAACGCAAGCTTTCGAAGATCTAAACTGTATCAATAAGAATGCTTAAACAGCATTGGTGATTGATAAGACTAAAACGCTTGTGGTGCTTTGCTGCGAGCGTTTTTTTGTTGTATTGTTGCTTTTGGCTGGGCAATAATGAAATTGAATACTTTACTCAAAAAAGAATAAAGATGACTTTTTCTGAAATCATAGGCGCTATCGGTGTCACCATTTTATTAATTGGCTACTTAATGAATTTGAATGACAAATTACCTGCTAATAGCCCTATTTATATGCTCATGAATGTGATAGGTTCGAGTATGGCTTTTTACTCCTCTTACCTTATTAATTTTGTTCCCTTTATGGTTTTGGAAGGAATATGGACAAGTATTTCAACCTACTCACTAGTAAAAATACTTACACTAGGCACACAAAACACGGTTACGGTATCTGCACATTAGCCATAATATTAAGGTGACAAATACTGGATTTGGGTGGCTCATGATACAAAAATGGTAAATAATCTAACATAATTTAGACTACTAATCACAGCACCACACTATTCATCTCCTTTGCAATCGTATCATGCATTTCTTTAAGCTTGCCAAAGAGTTTCATGTAGGTCATTACCTCATCAGAACCGGCTGCGCTTAGCTCCTTAATGGTCTCTTTAACTTCCAGCATTTTCTTTTTGATCTTTTTAAGTTTAAGCCTTTTCAATGCAAAATCTGCATCTTTTGCGTAATTCTCTTCTGGCTTATTTTGGTCGAGATAAATTTCGTGTAATTTCTCCCAATTTGCAGAATATTCGTAGGGAGAAGACATTAAATTTAGCGCGATATCTCGAATGGCTTCATCCTCGTGGTTGATAAAAAAATTAGGCTGAGGAGTTTTATGTTGCTTAAGACTAGATTGATAAAGGAGCAATATTTTTTTAAAAATAGAATGATCAAAATCTTCTAATACATCATCAATATTGGAAAGGATAAATTCGGCAATAGTAATACCCTTGTCTTCATCAAAATAAGTATGGCCTCCATTGATGAGGATTCGAATAATATCTTGTTCCTGGAATTCATCTCCGTGCATTTTAGAAGGATTTGGGGCTTTTTGCTGATTGCTTGGAGCTATAGGAACTCCGCCCAAATTTTCGGGTCTAAGTCCTTGATTATTTTCCCGTGCTTGTTTGCGGTCTCGTTGCTCTTTACGTTTTTTAATGGCGACCCCAAGCTGTTTATTGACCTCGTCCATAAGGACTTGTTCGTCCAGTTCTGTCAATTTAGCACATTCCCGGATGTAGATAGAGCGTTTTAAAGTATCTGGTATTTTGGCGATACTAGCAACAATATCTTTAATAGCATTCGCTTTCTTAATTGGATCTTTTTCTGATTCCTTAATCAGTATTTCTGATTTAAAAAAGATAAAATCTTGTGCTTGCTCTTCGATATATAATTTAAAATCTTCCGGACCAACGCGCTTCAAGTAAGAGTCTGGGTCTTCTCCATCAGGCAACAAGACAACTTTCACGTTCATATCCTGCTCCAGTACTAAATCTAGTCCCCGAAGTGCTGCTTTAATTCCCGCAGCATCCCCATCATACAAAATTTTAATATTCGGGGTATACCTTTTTACTAGGCGTATTTGTTCTACCGTTAAAGAGGTACCTGAAGAAGCCACTACATTTTCAATTCCATCTTGGTGCAAAGAGATCACATCGGTATAACCTTCTACCATAATGCATTCATCTACTTTACGAATAGGGCCCTTAGCCAAAAACATTCCGTAAAGCACTTTCGACTTATAGTAGATATCCGTTTCCGGAGAGTTAATATATTTGGGTGCCTTGACATCCTTTTGCATGATCCGCCCAGCGAAGGCAATCACTTTCCCAGAGAGGTTGCGAATCGTAAACATAACCCGATCTCTGAAGAAATCCGAATCGTAATTAGTGGTTAAACCTAGTTCTTTAAGAAGTTTTTTATTGTAGCCATGTGTAGTGGCATGTTGGGTAAAGGCATCTTTAGTCTTTTGGGTGTAG
>CAXIDD010000540.1:0-3962 GCA_964021975.1 uncultured Saprospirales bacterium
TGCTCAACAAAGGCGGATCGTCTGAAATAGGATCAAAGTAAGGAACATCTCCATATAGGTTAGTAATCATTGAAAAAGTATAGCTTTCCCAAATGTCAGCAATGGCTTGGTAGCGGGTGTCATCTGCATTAATACCTGCATTTTTTAAATTTTTAATTACTCGGATGGCGCTATACATATTCACCCAATATTCGGAGTCATCAAAAGCATGCCATGATTTATGCCGGTTCCCTTGGCTTAAACTCTTAGTTTTACCATGATAGGCACAGACTGCAGGCATTACATTCCAAGCTAAATAATCAAATCCATCCACCGTAGCCCAAAGCATAGGCACCATAAAAACCGATGGATCTACATCATTGGGATTATCCGACTCTAAAAGACTATTTGGTGCGTTAGGATTGATATTAATGTCTTCGTCCCAAGTATCACAAGCAGGTAGTGCCAGTAATAAAAGTAAGCTAAGAAAACTGTGTAAAAAGTTGTTGTTGGTATTATTTTTCATAGGGGCTAAAATTTAAGATTTAGATTAAAAGCTATATTCCTCAAGGAAGGTATACCTCCTCCATCAAAACCTGGAATGGCTCCTGCTGCACCGTCTTGTGCATTGCTAAAGGTTTCCGCATCTACATTCGGTACTTCTGTCCAAACAGCTATATTTCTCATCACTACACCAATTCGAGCAGAGCGGACGGCGATTTTAGATAATAAACTTTCGGGTAAGGCGTAAGACACACTTAATTCCCTTAATTTTAAATAAGTCGCATCGTAAATAACTGCATCTGGGATCTCTGCATCCATCACATTTTCCCAGTATTGTTGCCCAGTTAGACCACCAGAACTTAAACCGGATGCAATTAAATCCTCTTTGGTTAACTTTCTATATTCCCCATCTTCTAGAATCATTCCGTCAGGTAGGATGTTTTCTCTTGGAGTTGGATTGCCGTTGGCGTCTGTACCGCCTAATAAGGTGACCTCCGATAAGCCCCGAATGTTCAAATTATAATTTGTCCGAGAGTAAAAAACACCACCATAGCGTACATCGAGTAAAAAAGAAAAACTGAAAGGCCCATATTCAAATTGATTAAACATCGAGCCCATCCAATCCGGATTGTAATTGCCTAAGTATTCTTTGGTTCCTCGTTGGGTATCTCCTGACTTGGTAAATAAGATTTCGCCATTGGGTGCAGTTTGGAAGGTTTTTCCATACAAAGCCCCCCGACGTTCTCCTAATCTATCTTCTACGAATAAAAAGTTTGTAACCCCTCTAGATAAAAAGGCATCAGGATTTTCGATGTCATATTCTTCTACTATCGAGCGGTCTCTAGACCAGTTTAAAGTGGTATTCCATTTGAATTTTTCTCTTTGGATTACATCTCCATTTAAGACAACTTCCCAACCTCTACTTCTAATTTTACCCGCATTTTTTAAGATAAAATCATAGCCGGTAGTTGGGGAAACTTCTACTCGTAAGATTTGATTAGAAGTTAAAGAGTTGTAATAGGTCAAGTCCAAACCAATCCGATTTTTAAATAAGCGAAGGTCTGCACCCACTTCCCAGGCACTAGTGATTTCTGGTTTTAAATCAGGGTTGGCTCTGACATTACTTTGAATGATGGATGCTACGCCGTTTTCTCCTTGGCCCCAGCCAAATTGATCTTGTAGTTGATAAGGACCGGTATCACTGCCCACTCTTGCGACACCACCTCTTAATTTTAAGAAACTAATGGCAGTTGGTAAGTCTACTACTTCGTGGACTAAACCACTCAATGTAAAAGATGGGTAGAAGTAGGAATTATTCTCTACTGGTAAGGTGCTCGACCAATCATTTCTAGCCGTAACATCTAGATATAAAAAGTTTTTATAGGCTAGGTTAGCGAAACCATAGAAGGAATTTAATCTTCGCTCACTAATCCTATTACTAGTTATTGGGAAAACTCTTCGATTCCCTATATTATAGATACCTGGGAGTAATAATTGACTGACCGAGGTACTAACCGAAGATCCATAAGATTGTAAATGGTTGCCTCCAAAGGAAAAAATAGCATTCAAATCTTCTCCAAAGTCTTCTTGGTAGCGCAGTAAGAAGTCTGCATTTAGTTCTCGACTATTTGATTGGCCTGTGCTATAAGAACCAAAACGATTATTTGGGCCAACTGTACTAAAAGCTGTCCTTGAGTTTTGGTCTCTAAAACTACGGTTTTCACCGATTCTACCCATTAAAGATAGCTTTTCATTGATTTGGTAATTAGCCGTTATATTACCTAAGATACGCGTTCTTTCGAAGGCGCTTCGATTTTCGTTTAATAAGAAATAAGGATTATTCTCACTAGCTCGCCATTGCAATTGTTGCGTACCTTCTAAACCCGGTACCCAATAATCTTGTAAGGCTTGAATATCAATATTACGAGGGTATAATCGCACGTCGGCACTACGAGTATTGTCACTTCGTTCGTCAATGAGCTTGGCATTCGCTCGGACATTAAGTTTGTCGCTGATGTTCCAGGTGCCCGTTAAATCTAATCGATTGGCGGCGAGACCAGTATTAGGAATCACGCCTTTTTGTAGGATATTGGTGTAGGATAAGCGAAAACTTCCCCCATCGTTAGCACCATATACTGCCACATTATTGTTGGCAATAAGTCCGGTTTCATAAAAATCTTTAACATTATCAGGATAAGCTACCCAAGGATCTCGACCCGTAAATTGTGGTCTTAGCTCGCCATCGAACCTTGGTCCCCAATTGATTCTAGAATCATCATTGGAAATAGAACCATCTGGAAAAGTACCATTATTTCCATCAAAATATTGGTATTGATTTCCTGTTCCTTGTCCAAATTCATTTTGGTAGTCAGGTAAAATAAAAGGTCGTTGAGTAGCCATGCTTAAATTGACATCCACTCCAACCTGATTTTTTTCGCCACCTGCGCCCGATTTGGTGGTAATCAGAACTACTCCAGCTGCTGCTCTTGAACCATATAAGGCCGCTGCGGCTGGTCCTTTTAAGACAGAAATGGAGGCAATATCATCAGAGGCTACGTCATTTGATCCCGCAGGGATTCCGTCAATTACGAATAATGGACCATTGTTTCCAGCTAAAGAAGTCTCTCCACGAATGACCACTCTTGCGCCACCGCCACCTATTCCGCCCCCACCTTGGGTAATATTAACCCCGGCTATTTTCCCAGACAAAGAATTCACTACGTTTAGTTCTTTCGTTTTTCCAATGGTCTCTCCACCTATCTCTTGTACTGCATAACCCAAGGATTTTTTCTCCCGTTTCATACCCAAAGCAGTCACGACCACCTCGTCAATCAAAGCGGTAGAAGATAGCATCGCCACATCAATAGTGGTCATGGTACCAATAAGTTTTTCTATGGTTTCAAAACTGATATAGCTAAAAACTATAGTATCCTCGGGTGATCCATCAATGACATAGCTACCATCAATATCAGAAATAGTACCAAGGCCTTCTTTGTTTTTTAAATAGATGGATACGCCAGGTAGCCCAAGATTGTCCTCTGCACTCACCACCGTTCCTTTAATGGTTTGGGTTTGCCCAAAAACTAGGATGGAAAAACAGAGTCCTATAATTGTAAAAATCCACTTTCTTATCCTAAATGATGCCATAATTATTTTTGATTAAATCAGCCTGTATTTTAACTTTTGAACTGCGGTCACTTTATTTAAAAGGAAGTTTCTTCTTTTGATAAAACCATTCATGATTTTCAAAAAGAGCTACCTCCCCATATATAATATGTAGTACATATTGAATGGGTTGACAATATAATGAATATGATTGTAAAACTGAATAAAAAATATACTATTCCTGGTATTAAGGTAGGTTTAAGCCGAGCTTATAGTCGAGTAGAGGCCTTGATAATGTCAGCTGTTATAAGACTGCCTAAGTTGATTTAATTCCATTTCCCATTTTCCATTTTTAGAAAAAGATAAGAGAAGCA
>CAXIDD010000541.1:0-3956 GCA_964021975.1 uncultured Saprospirales bacterium
CAGATGCTGCTAATCCCGTACAAATTGAGAAACAAGCTATTGGGGAACGCATAGAAACTATCTTTAACTTCAAGGATAAACTATTTGTAGGTTCTGGTGAAGGCTTATTCATTTATGAAATTTTAGAGGATGGCCTGCCTGAACAGCTTTCTGCTACCAGCTACTTTGAATTTGACATCTTTCCTTGTGATCCAGTAGTCGCCAATGATACTTACGCTTACGTCACCCTAAATGCCAAACGTAGGATTAACAATCCATGTGGTGGTACCTTTGAGCTCAACGTTAACTTGCTTAAAATCTATGACATCACTAATCCCCAGCAGCCTCAATTACTTACCGAGTACGAAATGTTCGCACCAAAAGGAGTAGGACTAGATGGCACCACCCTTTTTATATGTGATGATGAAGCGGGGCTAAAGATATTTGATGTTACAGATCCATTTAACCTGGTATCTATTGCTCATATTGAAGATTTTACGGCTTTTGATGTGATCCCTTTAGATGGACTGCTACTAGTAGTAGGACCGGAAAATGTTTACCAATTTGACTATACGGATTTGAATAATATTCAGCAGCTTTCCTCTTTTAGATATAAAAACTAAGACGGGATGAGCCTCGCAAAATATAGTTTACTTATTTTATTAATATTCTGTATTGGAACATCCTTGTTGGGACAAACCGATAGCCTCTATCGGCCTGGTTTGAGTATCAAGTACCATCCACTAGCTATTTTGGCTTATACGCCAGGCATTGAGTTGGGCTTGGAGAGTACGATCCGCACCAATGAAAGTCTTCATCTAGGTGGTAGCTATATCAATGATTTTGGCGGGCCTAGGAATAGAAATTTTTCCGGCTATAAATTAATTAGTGAATACCGCTTTTACAGTCCATTCAGCGACGAGCCTAATAATAGTTTTATCGCTATCAAATTCAATTTCAAAAAGGTAGTAGCCAGTGGACGGACTTACCTGGATCGAGCCAATGGGAATTATCAAGAACTCATAGACATTACAGTAGACAATACCACTTTAGACTTTTTAGGAGCCATTGGCAAAGTATATCCAATTAATAAATGGTTGAGCATGGATCTGTCGATAGTTGGTGGAGTGAAGCGACTCCGTATTTCCTCTGGGGATATTCCTGATGATGCCTTCTTAAGGATTTCCGAAGAGGTCCTCTTTGATTTCACCCCCAATGAGCCAGGTGATTATTGGCTCCCCGTCTTTCGTTTGCAGGTTAAGTTTAATTTTGAGCTGAAGTAACACAAAAGAATGATCTAATTTATTCCACTTTTTAACCTGCAAAGTGTTAAATTTAGATATCTACGCTTGCTATAAACCAATCCACCAAACGATGAATCCAGCCTTAACACCTAAACTGCTAATGGTCTTAGTTTTTCTCTTCAGTCATCAAAGTCTTTGGTCGCAGGAGACAAAATCGCTACTTTTTAATTTTGATCAAGATCTTAAAAGTGGCGAGTACCAATGGGATAGTAAGGACTTTAGTTTTAGAGAAGGACTAGATGGAAAAGGCTTGTGTTTAGAACCGAATACTGGCTTTCCTAACTTGAATTTAGCTGATTTTTTATTGGATGGCAACGAAGATTTTTCTATCCAATTTTGGGTAAAAACAGATAGCAAGAAGCCCATGGTATTGGTTTCCCAAAAAGACTTTCCCGACAAGGGTATTTCCGCGCAAAAAAATAAAGGCTGGGTATTGTATACCTCTGGAGGGACCTTCGCATGGAGCATTGGATCTGGAGACCGAAGGATCAATTATGAAAGAGATAATGGAGCCCAGATGCCCTTAAATGATGGTGAATGGCATCAAATTACGATGACTTTTAAGCAAGCACTACGAGAAGTTAGACTGTATTACGATGGCCACAATAAGGCCATTTATAAAGTGAATTTCGATTTTTCTAATGCTGATCCTTTGGTGATTGGGACACGTCAAAAATCTTTCGACTACACAACTCAATTGACACCTGACATTATACTAGGTAAGCAGCAGTTGCAAGCATTCGTAGATGCTTTTAATCAGCAAGGCTTAAGTAGGGTACAAAATGATGAATTCATTGATTTGATTGTAAACCCAACTGAGCTCAGAGATAAAAAGAAGGCTCAGGCAGGAGATATACCAATAAATGAAGCTGCTTTTGAAAAAGTGATGGAGCTCCGAAAAAGCTTGCTATCTAATCCTTATACGGTATTCCAGATTGAAGAACTTACGCTGCTCAAACCGGTCAGTAAAATCTACACTTTAGGAGATGGCCAGGTGACTATTAATCCAAAGACCGCTCAATCTTTTACCCAAAGCGAGCAATTGTTTCCTGCTGATTTTATAATGGATCAATTATTGGTTGAGGACAGGACCTTAACGGAGGAAGAAATTCTGGATGCTTATAATAAATTCTATAAGAGCAGGGCTTTTAAGCTTTCCAAGAAATTAAAAAAAATCACCGTAGGGGTTTGGAATATCTGGCACGGAGGCCTCCACTGGACCAAAGAAAAGGATGGATGGGATTCCAGGTTGCGGATTGCAGAAATGATCAGAGCGAAAGATTTGGATGTTGTATTGTTGCAGGAGACTTATTCCTCCGGAGATTTTATTGCGGCTGAATTAGGCTATTACTATGCCACGACTTCCGATTGGGATTATTGTTTCCAAGGCTCGAATATATCCGTACTTAGTCGGTATCCCATTGAAGAAATCTACGTCACCGAAGCTGGGGAGTTCAACAATGTAGGGGTCCAACTAGCCATTAGTAAGACCCAGAAAGTCTGGGCCATGTCCAATTGGTATGGTATGAACCAGTTTCCTGCTGTTTTTGATTTTCATCAAAGTAGATTTGAACAAAGCGCTATAAACCCTGTGTTTTTTGGTGGAGATTTTAATGCGGTTCCACATACGGATGGTGGACAAAGTCCGGCCTCCAAAAAGATGCTGGATAATGGATTTACGGATGCTTACCGTAGTTGGTATCCACAGGTGGATCAGTATCCTGGATTCACTCACCGAAGTGGGCAAAGGATTGATCAGTTGTATTTTAAGGGTAAAAATATAAAGCATAAGCAAATGGAGGTTATTTCTTCTTGGCCAAGCGGTTTTCCATCGGATCATTACTTGATTGTGTCGCAGTTTAAACTTTTGAAATAGATATAACCCTTTGAATATCATTTCGTCTTTTTACCAGAATTCGACCGAAAAGCTACTAGTTTAATCGGTTGCCGGTTGATTTTATCAAAAAAATAGCTCAACTTGATCTTAAATGATTGGTAATCATACTCTAAAGTAAAAAAGTGCTGCAATCATTTCAACCCGACTTTTTCAACATTATTTCTGATTTTTAAAGAACTACGGTAACCTTATGGTACACCAACAAATAGATTGGTGTATGGGAGGGCGATCAATAGTTGCTACACCTAAAAACATAAAAAACACATGAAAAAGTTATTTTCAAATTTAATGGTAGGGTTGGTTTTGATGATGAGTTTTGGATCCATGGTATCCTGTAGTACAGAACCAACCATAGATCCTAAAGAGAGCTTTTTTGACCGTTTAGGTACAGAGTCCATTGTAAAACTACAGATTGAATCTGATTTGTCTGAATTGATCGAAAATCGCGATCAAAAGATGACACAAGAAGCTACATTAAGTGTTGAAAATAGTAACGGCGGTTTTAAAGCCTATCCTTTAAAAATCAGTTTGAGAGGTAAAACACGGCGGGGTTTGTGTGAATTTCCTCCGTTAAAATTAGATCTTAACAAAGGCTTTTTAGAAGCAGAAGGCTTGAAGGATTTTGATAAATATAAATTAGTCACCCATTGTATGGATGACTCTGAATTGGTATTAAAAGAGTTTTTAGCCTATAAATTGTACAATCAATTAACGGAATATAGCTTCCGAGTACGTTTGGTTGAATTGACCTACATTGACCATGGGGGCGAAATGGA